>NZ_BAML01000011.1 GCF_000615845.1 Ligilactobacillus hayakitensis DSM 18933 = JCM 14209 | reverse complement strand
GTTAGAGCTTGCAAGTGAGGGCTATCCCTCCAGTGGTTAAAACCACTGGTATCCCGCCCTAAAATCAATGAACTTTTTAAAAGAAAAAAAATCAAATTATTTTCTGATGCTTTTTATCATTGAATTAGTTCTCTTATTTATGCAAGGAACCACGATTATGTGGGCCTTGCCTTTTGAATTTGGAAGGTACTTAGTTAAAATAACTCAACTTATCGCTTTATTAGTATTATTAAAGCCACTGTTAATCGATAATATTGCTATAAAAAAGAAATTTTACATAATATTATTACTAATGGTTATTTTCTTAGCGTCATATAATTCAAAAGAACAAGATATGATAATTTATGCCAGTTTTATTACGGCGGCATTAGATGTGGATTTCAAACAAATTGTCCGGGCATATTTTTGGACGGAATTGAGTTGTTTGATAATAACGGCGACGTTATATATTCGTAAAATAATCCTTCATCAGATATCTTTCGGGATGGAACCGTTCATATTCGGTATGCATTAGGAATTATTTCGCCGTCTGATTTTGCGGCACATATCTTTTATTTGATGGTAGCGTACATGTTATATCGCGGCTTTAAAATCGAACGCCGGCATTGGATAATTTTTTTGGCAATCATTATCCTGACATACATTGTTAGTGATACGCGCTTAGATTTTGCTTTGATGCTATTAGCGTTCTTCTTATTAGTTTTCTATGACAAGATTATAAGAGTTCTAAAAAGATTAGGAATACCATTTTTACTTTCAGTAATTCCTGGATTTTTTATGGCATTTACTTTATTTACCTGGAAATTTAATTTTAATCCTAATGCGCATGTCTGGGCAACCATGAATCATTGGCTTTCAGGGCGTTTAGGATTAGGAAGTTTGGCGATGCATCGCTATCCCATGAACTTTACAGGAAACTTTATTCCGCAAATTGGAATGGGAGAAATGAATTATTCCGGTGAAAATTATTTTTATATTGATTCATCGATTATTCGTGCAATTATGATGTGTGGGATTATTTTTACTGCGATTATAATCATGTATATGCTTTATTTAGTGATGAGAGCTTGGAAATTTAAGCGCTATGACGTTATTTTGGTATTAATACTAACACTCATAAGTTCAGCAATTGATCAACATTTATGGGAAATGGCATACTCATTTATTTTATTTGCAGGGGTAGCTAATATTAATAAGAAAAATTTGAATAAAAGCAAATGAGACTGACGAAACGTCAGTCTTTTTTTGGTATACTAGAAAAGAGATATTTTTTGGAAAGGCAGCGTTTAGAATGAACAAACATGCATATTTAATTATGGCTGATCAAGATTTTGAACAACTTGAAATCTTGTTACCATTACTTGATGATGCTAAAAATGATTTTTTTATCCATATTGATAAAAAAGTTAGATTAACTTCTGAAAATCAAAGAAAAATTAAATCTTGTATCAAACGAAGTCAGGTTTATTTTGTTAAACGGCTAAACGTGAATTGGGGAGCGCCGGACCAAGTCTGGTGTGAACTTATTTTGATGAAGGCAGCTCATCAAAATGGACATTATAGTTATTATCATTTTTTATCGGCCAAGGACTTACCTTTGCAAAGTCAAAAAAAAATTCATGCATTTTTTGAGCAACATCAAGGAGAAAATTTCATTGAGTTTTTACCGATTAATCGAGAAGTAAAAAACCGAGTAGCTGTTAAGCATGCTTTTCCTAAAATTTCGGCTTACCGGTCGACGAATAATAAAATTTTACAAATCTTAATTCGCTTGTATCGTAAAAGTGAACGTGGAATTCAAAATATGTTGCACTTGAATGCGTACGCTAAATATCAATTGGATTTAGCATACGGTTCAAATTGGTTAAGTATTACCGAAGAAGTTGTTGATGAGGTTTTACATCAAGAAGAAAAAATCAAAAAAATGTATCAGCATAGTATTTTGTGTGATGAAATCTTTATTCAAACGATGGTAATGAACCATCCTAATCTCAAAGCTACAATCTCTCCCTTAGGAAATTTAAGATACCTTGATTTTGGGAAGAAAGATAGTAGTCCAAAGACATTTACGGAAAGTGATTTTCAGGATTTAAAAAATGCAAAAGAATCAGGGCTGATGTTTGCGCGTAAATTTAACGCAGACGTTGATAAAATAATTATAAAGAAATGGATAAAGGAAGGATTGCAGCATGAATAATTTAGTCTTATATTCAGTTTTAAAGACAAGTAAAAAAAGTAAAGATGCCGGTCCTAAAGCCAAAACCGATATCAATTATTTTTTAAAAGAGCAAGGATATCAGGTGATTGATATGGATTTGCCAGTATCACATTTTGATAAAGTTATGTATCGCTTATTCAAATTACCTAAATTCTTAAAGCATCAAAAAGTTGATAATATTATTTTTCAATATCCAATCTACTCACTTTTTTTAACTAAGCAAATTATTACGAGAATTCGGAAAAATACGCGAGCTAAATTAATCTTTATGGTGCATGATGTGGAAACTTTGCGCGTATATCTTGGTGATAAGAACTTCGAAAAAGGCGAATTAGAAATCTTTAATGCAGTTGATGCATTAATCGTTCATAATGAAGCTATGAAAGATTGGTTACAACAAAAAGGCGTTACAACGCCAATGATTGTGTTAGGGGTGTTTGATTATTTCAATCCCCAATCAATTCAACCAATTAAAGAATTTAATCAAAGTGTGTGCTTTGCAGGAAATCTACAAAAGGCAGAATTTTTAACGAAGCTTAATTTTAAGAAGACAAAGATGGCAGTATATGGACCTAATCAAAAAGATAAGTATCCTAATTGTGTTGATTATCAGGGGGCGTATCTTCCGGATGAATTACCAAAATATTTAAATGAAAATTTTGGGTTGATTTGGGATGGCGATACCCTAGATCGTTGTAGTGGAACATTTGGAGAATATATGAAATATAATAATCCCCATAAAACTTCGCTATATTTAAGTAGTGGAATTCCGGTGATTATTTGGAAAAAAGCAGCAATGGCTGAATTTATTGAAAAAAATCAAGTTGGAATTACAGTGGATAATCTTAATGAACTTGATCAAATTTTAGAAAATATGTCAGAAGAAACATATTTAACTTTAAAAAATAATGCCATGAACTTAGCCGAAAAGTTAAGAAATGGCGAATATATTAAAAATGCAATTAAACAAGCAATAACAAATAAATGAGGTAAGAGAAATGTCAATTTTTACAATGATTTTTGGAACTTTGGTTGCGCTAGAGTTCTTTTATATTTTTTATTTAGAAACAATTGCCACAACATCTAAAAATACTGGGCGTGTTTTTAATATGGATGAAGCAGAATTAAATCGCGATAGTGTGAAGACACTTTTTAAAAATCAAGGAGTATATAATTTATTAATCGGAATTTTAGTTTTGATTGCATTATATGTCCAACCTAATCCAGTTTGGTTAGGAATTTTTATGGGATATATCATTTTAGTAGCAGCATATGGTGCGATTACGAGTGATAAAAGTATCCTTTTAAAACAAGGTGGTTTAGCTATTATTACAGCAGTGACATTACTATTTTAGAGAGTAGTAGGATGGGAAAATGAAAAAGAACATTGTATTTTGTGTTGATCAAAGATATGTAACACAAGTTTTAGTAGCAATTAAATCATTAATTGCAAATAACGACAATATGGATATTTATATTGTAAATACTGATCTCCCATTTGAATTTTTCTTTAAATTTAAAGAAGAATTAAGTGGCACAAACATTCGTGTCATTGATTGGAAAATATCTGAAGACGAATTAAAGTGGGATGCATCGTTTGAATATATTACTAAAATTTCATATGCGCGTTTATTGTTGCCAGATTTGTTACCAGATTTAAATCGAGTGCTATATTTAGATTGTGATATTATTGTAACGGAAAACATTGATGAATTATTTACAGTCGAGTTACTAGATTCAGGGATTGGAATGACAATCGACTGGTTAAATTATAGGACTTTAGTAAATCGTTATAATTCAGGCGTGATGCTAATTGATTGTGAAATTTGGAGAAAAAATGGATATGTTGAAGGATTAAAAGCAGAAGTTGAAAATCGAATTGAAACTGATATGAAGGCCGACGATCAACATGTAATCAATGGGTATTTTGATTATGAAGATATTTATGAATTACCGATTGAATATAATGCTCAACATGGAACGACCGTTTTAGCAGTCCCTCAAAGTTATCTTGATAGATTTGGGGAATATGCAGGCGGAAAAATCATTCATTTTACGGGTCCTGCTAAACCTTGGGGAGACTGGGGAGTAATTCGTGGTCGCCGCCAGTGGTGGGAGTTTAACTTTATGAGTATCGGACAAGCACTTCAAAAAAATAAAGAAAAACAAAGCAAGCAACAGTTTTTAGTATATACAAGGACTGAAAATTTACGGGGAATTTTGGAGTTATCTAAAGCATTTCCCAAAGTTAGCTTTATAGTTGTAGCACCAACAAAAGCAAGTTTCAAGGTTATCAGATTAGGGGCTCAAACAAATATTTTTGTTAAAGAATTGTTCAAAAAAGAATTTTATAACTATGATGACATTAAAGCTGTACTTATGATCGGTGAATATGATGATGTGAAAAAAGATAGTCAATTTTATAATAAATTAAATATTCCAGTTTTAACGTATAAGGATTTGGCTTTCGATGGAGTAGATTATGCATATGAAGCTGAAAATGTCGAAGATATGGTTAATGAAGTTCAAAAATATTTAAATTAAATGGCTAAATGCTTAATTTAAATATGTTCAATTTATTTTAGGGGGGAAAACAAGTATGAATAATTTTTGTCAAAATTGTGGGCATTCTTTAGGGCCAGGTGAAAATTTTTGTCAAAATTGTGGATTTAAAGTTGGAGATTTGGAAGAACAATCATCACAAGTAAATCAAGAAGGTAATCAACAAATTAATACAGTTGATGATGCGTCTAATTCCAATATGACCCAAGAAAACCATGATAACAATCAAATGGCGGATGCATCACAAATGCAAGAAAATATTGATATGCCACAACAATATCAATATTTCGATCAACAGTTCTCGGAACAAATGTCGGTTCAAAAAAAATCGAAAAAGAATAATATTTTATTATGGGTAATTACTTTAGTTGCGGTTGCTGGAATTGTAGTTGCCGGAAATTACTATTTCTTTAATCATGTGTTTGCTCAACCAGAAAAAGAAACTGTGGTAGGAGCTAAAAAGAATGCAGCTAATTCTAGTAAAACTGTAGCTAACAATGATAGTGCTAAAGGCTCAACATCAAAAAAAGCAGCAAGTTCAAGTAGTAAAGATGACAAAGATAAATGGAATTCTGATAAAGAATCGGAATTAAAATCATTTCTTGATTCTTGGGCTCCAACTATGAATCAAACATATACTAAATCTACTAAGAGTGACATGCCATTAGACGGGCAACAGTATTATGAAAGCCACGGAAATGATTTAGATATTGGTTGGTCAGATTCTAAGAATGGCTCACATGATTACAATGTTGTGTCAATGTATAACTATAATAAAGTCGGCCAACAACAAGGACGACCAGGTGGAAGCCACATTACATATGCATTTTCATATCATAATGGGCAACCAGTTGCTTTAGTTTGTGAAAATTCAGACGGTGGTTATGTTTGGAAACCAACGCGTAATCCAGATGTAGCTGAAAATTGGCAAAGAATTGCCAGCGAATAACTTTACAAAAGATTGGGAAAATTTTCTCAATCTTTTGTATTAAATTGATAAGAAATATATAGGTGAAAATTATGTTAAAAATTTTAAAACAACGGTTTGACGAACACAAAAGTAGATTTGAAAACTTAGATTGGCAAGAAATTCAACAACGCCTTGAAGAAAATCCAACCGCATTGAAGGCGTTAGAGTGGATGGAAGCAACCAAAGGGGAACCTGCTTTATTAGGGTATGATGAAAGTAAAGATCGTTACATTTTTACAGACTTTTCAAAAGCATCACCTAAAGGTAGAGTAAAAGTTTGTTATGATCAACAAGCACGCGAAAGTCGAAAGAAATTTCCGCCAGAAACTAGTGCGATGGAATTAGCCCAAGAACACCAAGTTGAATTGTTGGATGAAGCAACTTATCGACAATTACAAGCAATAACTCCAGTTGACTTGAAGACAAGTAGTTGGTTAAAAACGCCTGAAAAAATTCGGGATTTAGGTGGAGCAATTTTTGGTGATAACCATTATGAATGTGTGTTTATTTACCATAACGGGGCAGATTCTTATTATTCTAACCGTGCTTTTCGCGTGAAAGTTGAATTATAAGCAGACCCAAAATTTAAATAAGAGTATAATAAAAAAGAAAGAACAAGGAGGAATTGCAATATGAAGATTGTATTAGCAAGTGACCATGCTGGAGTTGCCTTAAAAAAAGAAGTAATTGAATTACTAAAAGATATGGGACATGAAGTTGAAGATTTAGGTCCTTATAATGAAAATCCGGTGGATTTATCAGATTTCGTTTACCCCGCAGCTTTAAAAGTTGCTAAAAAAGAAGCTGATCGCGGAATTTTTATTGATGGTGTAGGCTATGGGAGTGCAATGATTGCGAACCGTGTTTTAGGTTGCGATGCTGTTGTTTGCCAAGATCCGTTTTGTGCGAGCTTATCACGCCAACATAACGATAGTAACGTTTTATGTCTTGGTGGTAAAATTATTGGACCAGCAATTGCAATGGAAATCGTCCGTACATGGATGACAACTGATTTCTTGAATGAAGAAAAATATATTCGTCGTGTCAAAAAAGTTGAAGCAATCGCTAAAAAGCACCTTCGTCCACTTGACGAAATCTAAAATGCATAGAAAAAAGAAGTTAGTTTGAGGCTAACTTCTTTTTTTATATATCAAATTTTTTGAGTGGATAACTACGATCATCAGCTTCGTCATAGACTTCGCTTGGAACACCATTGACTAAATTAATTCGAAGATGATAACCATAACTATCTAAGAAATTAAGACTGTGCTCGTTAATACTGAGAAATTTTCCAGGAAGGATTTTAGAATCAATCATGATTTCAAGTTTATCAGTAATTTGTAAACGGTGTTGGCGATTACTTAAGTCATCAAAAAAAGACCAAGTTCCATAAAAATGTTGGTGATTAAACGAAGTGGGAAGCCCCTTCTTTTTTAAATTTAAAAAATCTTTCATCTTTATAAAATTGCTTGAAACTTGATTCCAATTACCGATTAACTTACGGTGTTCCATTATGATTCTCCTTTCCCATTGCCCGTACAATTATTTTTTGTAACTCTATCATATACCAATGCTTCAAGGATGAAAATAGCTAAAACAAAATATTATCAAATTGAAATAATTCTGGGGTTTTGTTACAAAAAAGAAACATTTTAGCGTAACAAATATCACTAATATCAACCGTTTTTACAAGGACAAGACTGTATTAATATTAGAAATTTTGTTAAAATGAAAATGAAGTCTTTAAAAAAGGAGACGATAAGAATGAAATTAGGAATTATTGGGACTGGCTGGATTGCAAAGCAATTTGTACAAGCCGCCCTCAAAACTGAAAAATATGAATTAACAGCTGTGTACTCACGAAATCTTGAAACTGCTCAAAAATTTAGCAGTGATTTTACAGAATCAACAGTTGAACATTTTAATGAATTAACAGAATTTTTTCATAGTGATGCCTTTGATGTCGTGTATATTGCATCCCCTAATAGCTTGCATTATGCACAAGCAATGGCCGCTTTAAAAGCCGAAAAAAATGTAATTGTTGAAAAACCAATCGCAACTAATCCAAAAGAAATGGAAAACTTAATTGCAGAATTAAGATTGCATCCAAAGAACTATCTTTTTGAAGCAGCTCGTCACTATCATCAACCAAACTTTAAAGCGATTACGACTGAAATTCAAGGAATGGAAGTTATTCAAGGTGCTACTTTAACATATGAAAAATACTCTTCTCGCTATGATGCATATCTAGCAGGAGAAAAGCCAAATGTTTTTACAACTGACTTTGCGGGCGGAGCGCTAGAAGATTTAGGAGTCTATCTAGTGTATGATGCCTTAGCATGGTTTGGAGTACCCGACAGTGTAATTTACGAAGCTACAAAATTAAACAGTGGAGTAGATGGTTCGGGAATTGCGATTTTGAAGTACCCACAATTTAACGTGACGCTTCAAATTGGTAAAACTGCTAATTCATATTTACCGGGCGAAATTTATGGTCTTAAAGAAACTTTGGTAATGGATAATGCGGCCGACTTGAATATTGTTTATGTAGCCGATGAAAACGGAAATAAAGATGTAATTTCAAGATTAGTTGATGCTAACCCATTGTATGAAGAAGCCCAAGCTTTTGCAGAAGTATTAGAAAATCCTGATGATCTAGAATCACGGGATAACGCTGATCGTTGGTTGGCAATGGCAGTTGAAGTCAATAAAGTTCTCTATAAATTACGTCATTATGCAAAGATTACTTTCCCTAATGATGTAATAATGGATAAAGATTAAGGAAAGAAGAAAGAATGAATCCAAAATTTGAAGCAAAATTCAAAGAAGATGGTTTTAGTGAAAAGACACTAATTCAAGAAAAAACATATGAATTATTAGCGAAAGGACAAAACGTTTTGGGACTGGCACCAACCGGTTCTGGAAAAACCTTAGCGTATCTTTGGCCACTATTAGAAAAGGCAATGCCAAATGATGGGACCCAAATCTTAGTGATTGCGCCCTCACAAGAATTAGCGGCGCAAATTACAGAAGTAGCGCGTCCATGGGCTAAATTATTAGACTTAAATGTTTTAAGTTTGATTGGTGGAGCTAATGTTAAACGTCAAATTGAAAAGTTAAAAAAACGCCCGGAAATCGTAATTGGAACACCAGGGAGACTTTTAAATCTAATTGATATGAAAAAATTAAAATTACATTTGGTTGATGCCATTGTAATTGATGAAGCAGATGAATTGCTAGGACAAAGCGAATCATTAAAAGACGTTCGTGAAATTGTAAGTCATACCAAAGCTGACAGTCAACTCGCCTTTTTCTCAGCAACAGATGCTCCAATCTTAAGTGAGCTTCATCGCTGGTTTGGCGTTGATGTTACAAGAATCGATGTTAGAAGCCAAGATCAAACTCATGGTAAAGTAACTCATTTTATGCTTGAAACACCAACCCGTAAAAGAACAGAAATGCTTCGACGTTTAGGAAATATGGACGGATTTTATGGGTTAGTATTTTTCAAACAAACGTCAACTTTACGTGATGTTGCGGAAAAATTAACTCATATGAAAGTCCCAGTGGCATTGTTATCAAGCGAAAAACGTCAAATTGATCGTCAAGGAGCTTTACGACGTTTGAAGAAAAAAGAAATTCGGTTCGTATTAACAACAGATGTGGCTGCACGTGGTCTAGATATTCCTAACTTACCGGCCGTTGTTAACTACGACTTACCTAAAGACACTAATACTTACATCCATCGAGTAGGACGTACTGGTCGAATGGGAGCTGAAGGGGTTGTTGTTAATCTTGGAAATGAACATGGATTACGTCAATTCAAACAATTGATGAAAGAAACAACCTACCAAATCGAATCTGGAGTATTATTTGCTGGAAGTTTAATTAAGGAAGCGGATCGTCAAAATTATATTGAAGAAGCTGAATTAGAAAATAAACCCAAAGCAAAACCTAAGAAAAAAGCTCAACCAAAACCTGAAGCAACTAAAAAAGATGAAAAAGTGGCACAAAAGAAACGTAAGAAGCGTAAACGTAACCAAAAAAATAAAGGGATGCGTCGTAAGAAAAGCAAAGAATAAGATGTAAATTTGACTACTCTAGTATAATTTTCTATACTAGAGTAGTCGTCTTAATGCGTTCGTAGCTCAGCAGGATAGAGCAACCGCCTCCTAAGCGGTAGGTCATCGGTTCAATTCCGATCGAGCGCATATTAAAAAGGACTGGATTTTTTTCCAGTCCTTTTTTTATTTTTCAGAAATTTTTGGTGTTTGTTTAGCAATCAACCAGATTACAAGTATTGCAATGATTGATTCGATTAGAATGTATAAACCGCGTAATGCAATTTTAGTTCCACCTAACCAGACATTAAAGATGATTGATAAGATTAGTAAGGCAAAAATTAAGTACCATTGAGTTTTATCAAAAGCGATACCATATTTTTCTTCGCGCTTACGCACTGATGGTAAAATGGCACCTAAGCCAATTAAAACTGTAATTGAAACGATATTGATTACTAATTCATACCACCAAGTATTTGAAAATAACTTAACATCTTGAGGACTAATACCTAAAATTGTAGCTAATGCAGTCACTACAAGTAATCCTAAACCAGCGAAATAAGCTAAACGGTCATTTTTAATAAAGATATATTCAGAAGGATATTTAGCTGAATTTTTTCGTACACGCATAAACGCGTAGAAAATCCAGCAGGTTACACCTGGAGAAATAATGCCGTTTAAATTTAAGAGCCAATTGAAAATATCGTTCATTTCAGGTAAAAATATCCCAAGTAACATGATAAAAGCAGAAAGGCCACAAGTTAAGATGTAGCCATTAATAGGAAGACCATCTTTGTTAGTTTTTTGTAAGAATTTAGGCATGTAATGATCACCAGTATCAGAAATTAACATGCGGGTCATCGCATCAAGTAAAACAGCAAGTAAAGCACACATATAAAGAACTGATGTCCAAGCGTAAATGTACATAAATAAGTTTCCGACACCAAATTGCTTACCAAGAGCGGCGAAGGCATAGTATGAACCGTTCATTTTTAAGTCATTTGGTAAATTGTAAGCATCAAAGTAAATACCTAAGGCAAAAGACCCAAAAATGGTTAAAAATGCCGTCATGACAGCTAAAGCAATCATGGCTTTGGGGAATTCACGCTTTGGTGTTTTCATTTGCGTTACGTAAGGGGCAATTAATTCACAACCATTAACAGCATAAATCAACATCCCAACTGTCGACCAATATTTTAAATCGAATTTAGGGATGATTGTGTGCCATGTCATTGGTTGGGTTGCCATATGCCCTCCAGTTTTAGCTAAACCGACAAATGCGAGCAAAACAAAGAGGATAGTCATTAGAAACATCATCCCGCCACCAATGGTACTGAGAATTTCCATTGAGTTTTTCAAGCGTCTTTGAACGAAAATAAAGACGATAAATGTCACGAAAGTCCAAAATGTAAATGCGGCATTAGACATTGTATTTTGGAATTTTCCTGATCCAGTAAAGGCCCAACCAAACCCAACAACAACTGAATTAGCGGAATCCACGACGTAAGGAATTGAAGCGGCCCAATATGTCCAAGCTGTAAAGTATCCCAGAAATTCACCGTTAGTTCCACGAATCCAAGAACTTAAACCGCCGCCTTCTTTGTTAAAAATACCACCGAGTTGTCCAACCATTAAAGAGTAAGGAATTACATATAGAAATAACATTAAAATCCAAGAGGTGATAACAGTCATCCCTTGGTTTTGGAAATTATACATAATATCATCGAACCCAATAACAGTTACAAAGGCCATCAAAGTTAAGATGGGCCAAGTTAGATACTTCTTTTGAGTTTGTAAGTTATCCATGAGATTCTCCTTGTAAATAAAATATAAACACCGTGTACTAGATTATCACTAGTCCACGGTGTTTATCAAGATTTTTTTAATTTATTTAGCACTTTTTGTGCAAGGAATCCAAATAAAATAAGCCACATTAAAATTGAAAAACATAATAAACCTGTCATCCATTTTGGCTGGATAAATTGCAGGGTCACTGTATTTGTTCCTTTTTGTTGATGTAAGAGCGGCACGCCGATTTTAGTTTGAGCATAATGTGTTAAAACTTTACCATTTAAAGTTAAGCGTGATTGTTTGTATGTAATGATTGGAATCATAATTCGACTCGAATTGTTAGCATTCCATGTTAATTGAAGTTTCCCATTTGGAAGCACTTTGTGGTTAAACAAGTGGTATTGATAAATAACTTGTTCTTGATAAAGTTTAGAATTTGCTTTTTTGGCATGGTTTTTAGTGTCAATTTGTGGCAAATAGTCCGGAATTCTTTTTTCAACAAGTTGAAGAAGTTGGCCTGGATATTTTCCATGTAAAGAATGGCGAATTTCTTGACGGTTTTGGGAAACCGAAACGACAGCAGACCAGCTTGAAAGTACTTCATAGGTATGATACTTTTCACTTCTTTCAAAAGCATCAGTGACATTTGGGACAAAACTTTCCATTACTACAAATAATAATGCTCCGGTGATTAAATGACGCTTAATGTTATTGGAGTCCTGCAATAAAGCATGTACCGACATTGCGACTCCAACTAGTAAAAGTGGATAAGCAATGATAGTTAAACGGACGGGAAATTGGAGATTACTGGCTAAAAAGGGTAGTAATTTTTGAATCGGCATCCAAAAAAAGAGACTTGAACTAAGGTATAAGACAAGCGCTCCATAAATTGTAAGCCAAAAATTTAGTTTATCAACTTGAGTGCGTTGTTTAATGACAAATCCTAATTGAAAAATAAAAATGATAAGTACGGAATAAATAATATAATCGCGCGTATTTTTGAATACCCCGATTTTTAATGCGTTATCAGCTAGTGAAAACGGAGCGGGGGCGGCGATTGTGTTGGTGAATTTCAGATATAAGATACTTGCCCAAATATTAGCACTTAATGCAGTGGTCATGAGGACAGCCTTTAATGTATCCAAGATAAGTCTTTGTTTAGTTTGACTTTTTTTTAGACAATAAAAATAAAAGGGAATTAAAGTAGCTGCCAAAATTAAGGTACTTAAAATATGAATCTGCGCAATAATACTCATCAAAAGTCCGAGTTTAAACCATTCGATTTTGTGTTGGCGTACCATTTTAATCCCTAAAATAATTGCATAAGGAGCAATCGCTGCACCCCAAGAATTAAGATTTTGCGCCAAATGCCATCGTGGAAGCCACCCAATATTCATAAAAATTGTGGTTACTAATAAAGCAATTTGACGTTTAGGTTGCACTAAAATTGCTAATTTATACATTCCATAACCACCAATTAAATACACCATGAAGTTCGTAACAATTTGATAGCGGGACCAACTTCCTAAAATTGCCAGAAGTAAACCATTAAAATAGGCAAAAAATGGGCCATACATCGCATTAATAATCCGACCGCTTTGTTGGAATCCATAATTGGTTTGAAAAAAACTAAAATTAAAATTTTGTAATTGTTTAGCTGCATCATAGAAACGATTAAAATGAAACATTGCATCCGAACCGATAATAACACTGCGATAAACAATTTGAGCTTGCATTAAGAAAAATGCGATACAAGTAATTGCAATTAGCGGAAGAGCATTATCTAATAATTTAGCAATTTTTTTCATCTAAAAATTCACATCCTAAATAATAATTTTCTTGATTCAATAATGCTACTATAAGCTAGCATAGAATTATTTTTTTGTGTTTGCTATACTAGCTATGATAACAGAAAAAAGAGGTGCGAGGGAGAAATATGAAAAAAATTAAGGTAATGACTATTTTTGGTACCAGACCAGAAGCAATTAAGATGGCACCATTAGTCTTAGCATTAAAAAAAGATACACGCTTTCAAGCAATTACCACAGTTACAGCGCAACATCGTCAAATGCTTGATCAAGTCCTTGATATTTTTAAAATAAAACCAGATTATGATTTAGATATTATGCACCAACGCCAAACCTTGACGGAAATAACAGCTAATGTCTTAGTAAAACTTGATGAAATTTTAAAAGAAGTTAAACCAGATATTGTATTAGTTCATGGTGATACAACAACGACCTTTGCTGCAAGTATGGCAGCTTTTTATAATCAAATTCCAGTCGGGCATGTTGAAGCCGGCTTGAGAACTTGGAATAAGTATTCACCATATCCAGAAGAAATGAATCGACAAATGACTGATGTTTTAAGTGATTTGTATTTCGCGCCGACAACTCAAAGTAAAGCTAATTTACTAGCAGAAAAACATGATGAAAACAATATTTTTGTTACCGGAAATACAGCGATTGATGCGCTTAATCAAACGGTAAATCAAAATTATCATCATACTATTTTAAATCAGATTGATGAAAAGAAACGTTTAATTTTAGTTACAATGCATCGGCGTGAAAATCAAGGGGAACCTATGCGCAGGGTATTGAAACAAATTAAAGAAGTAGTCCAACAAACCCCTGATATTGAAGTTATTTATCCTGTTCATTTAAGCCCAACAGTTCAAGAAGTGGCCCATGAAGTATTAGGTGATGTTGAGCGGGTTCATTTAATCGAACCGCTTGATGTAGTTGATTTTCATAATATCGCTGCGAAAAGCTACTTTATTATGAGTGATTCAGGTGGTGTCCAAGAAGAAGCCCCATCTTTAGGCAAACCAGTTTTGGTTTTACGTGATACAACTGAGCGACCTGAAGGAGTGGCCGCTGGGACTTTAAAACTAGTAGGTACAGATAAAAAAAAGGTTAAAGAATCCATGCAAACATTGTTAAATAATGAAGCTGAATATCAAAAGATGGCAACTGCCAAGAATCCTTACGGAGATGGGAAAGCATCAAAACGAATTTTAGATGCGATTGCATATCACTTTAATGTTGAATTAAAGCGCCCGATTGATTTTGGATAATAAAAAAGGACCGGAAAAAATTCCAGTCCTTTTTTTTATATTGAAATTCGTTTTTTAAATTGAAGCATCCAACTAAAAATCAGAAGAATAATCCCGATGACAGATAAAGTTAAGCCTAACTTTAAGCCAGGAATCTGGTAAACCAAGTTAATATGATGTTTACCACTTGCAAGTTTAAAACCAACAAAAGCCTGGTTAGTACGGTAAAGTGGTACTTTTTTACCGTCAACATATAATTTCCATCCTTTTGAATAAGGGATAGATGAAGTAATAACCCCCAGTTGATCAGTTGTAATGTCACCACTTACCCCGTTTTGTTTAAATGAAAGATTCTTAACGGCATGCTTTTGAATTTGTTTAACATCGCGTTGATAATCTGAAGTAAAAGGTTGGGCGTAAACTTTTATTTTGAAATTATACGTTCCCATTTTTGAAAGTGTTAATTTTAATGAATCAGGTAAGGTTTTAAATTGGCCCAAATTCATTGTTCCATTATTAACAATTTTGAAAAAAGAAGTTTTACTTTGACGCGGTTGTGCAATGGTTTCAGCACCTAATTTTGAATTAACGGTAATATTATAACTCATATCCGGCGAACCTTTTAAAACGTGGTATCTAAAGTATTTATAGTATGCTAAACGGTCGTTGGAAGCTAAAAGTCCTTTAGTTAAATCATCGGCTTGATTTTTTTCTTCAAATTGAATTTGTTTTTTGAAAGAAAACGGCGTGTATTTGATGTCGTTTATTTCAACATGCAATTCACTATTTTTAGGGAGTTGTTTTGTCCGTTTAAGTTCTTCAAGATTCAAAACAATGCGATAAGTTTCATTCTTGTCTGAATTTTGCAGATTTGAAGGATCAACAATATTACCTCGATCAGAAATCAATTTAAACGGAACTTCTACAGTGTCATTTTTGATGTCTAAGCGTTTTAAGCCGGTTGCATCTTTTTTAGTCATCAAAACCCCTTGACTTAAAAGGCGTTCTTTTTGCGTCACACTTAAGGATTGAATTTGCTTTGCAGTAATCACTTTGTTTTGCCAATACATCAACGGAAAGGCGTAATTGGTTGTATAACGACGCATTTGTTGATTTTTTGATGCCTTTTGGTTAACATCATGAATTAAGCGCGTGGATTGGCTCAGATGATAACCATAAGGGATTTTATTATCGTTAGGTTGATTCAATTGCGCAAATAGATGTTTAACACCAAGGAAATTAAGAAGAATTGCGCGATCATCAAATTCGCGTAAAGGGACATTAGTTTCGTATTGAATGTTTTGCATGTTACGTGAGAAATCACCTAAATATTGGTTTTGAAGTGAATAATAAGAACTAAGCCCATGAAGTTTTTCATTTAAAGTATTATACATTTTAAAATCTTTAGCTAAAAAGAAGTTATTACTAATCGTTGATACTCTAAATGTATTGCTTGGAGCGATGTCATCATCAAGGCCACCATAACGATTCTTGAGCAGTTTTTCATAAGCTCCGTTAGGTAACATTTCGTTAGCAAATCCGCCATTATACGGTGTTTCAAAATAAATTGCATTTAAAACAATATTGGCAATAATTAAACCGTTGGCTAAGCGATACGGGTGAATTGATTTACCATATCTAATCCAAAACAGCATTCCTAAAAATACCAATAAGAAAATAATTGGGATAAAGAGTTTTTCTGAATTTTGGAAGTAATAGTTAATTCCGACAACTGTAATGTAAGCAAAGGTTAAGTAAGCTAAATATTTCATTGTCCGATCAGAAAGCGTTGGTAACTTTTCCAACAATTCACTTACAGCAAGTGAAAGGGGCAAACAAAGCATTAAAGTCCAACGATTCGATGGAGACATCATTCCGTTGAAAAGCGCTCCAAATTGAGGGAACAAGAGCATTATAAAACTAAGGATAAATGTACTTGCCAATAATGGATAGCGTTTATATTTTAAAAGAATAAAGCAAACCCCAAAAAAGGCAATGCTCGAAAAACCTAATGCACTCCAAAAATAAAAATCACGGTTCCCACCATTAATTAACTGAGATGGTAAAGCTAAGTAATAATAAATTGGATAAGTTTTAAGGCCGTTAGCAAATAAACTGCCAGCGCGAGTAGAGCTTTGAACGGCTAAAATTTCAGGTAAAAGTAAGCCTGCACTGATTAATAAACTAGTTAAACTAGCAAAACTTAACTTTTTAAAAGTTACCCAATAGTCAAGGCGCTTACGGTAATTAAATAAAACGCGTAAGATTAAATATATAATGCCTCCTAGACCAAGGATAAATGCAAAGTAAAAATTATTAATAAACATCCATGAAAACACGAAGGTGAGATAAAATGCTGATTTTCCTTGCAAAATCCTTTCAATTCCTAAAATTACCAACGGAAAGATAATGAATGCCGTGGTAAAAAATGGCTGCGCAACATTGGCATATAAAAGATATGCATTAAAAATATAAATCATCGCTCCAACAATAATCGTAGAATTTTGCAACCTTAAGTGTTTCGCAAAGTAAGCAAATGATAAGCCAGCAAAATACATGCGCAAGATAATCATTACTTGATAAGCAAAAATAATTTTACTTGCTGGAAACAGCAATGTAAGATATGCAAAAATATCGCCGATTGTATAGTAGGAGTAAATCTGAAAGGTATCAGACCCAAGACCATATTTCCAAGACCAAGTTGTAATTCCAGCAAAGGGATGTTGGAAAAATTCAATCAAGGCTTTACGGTAACTAATTAATAAGGGCAGATGTTGTTGAGATCCATCAATTTGCCAAATTAATGAGTGACCGGAAAGATAATATGCTCCATAAACAAAGAAGGCAACAACTATAAAAGTAAGAGTATACCAACTAAAAAGCGAGTGATACGATTTTTTTTTAAAAGAAAATTCCAAAAAAATAACCTCCTAGTCATTCACTAACCATTTTACCGTACAAATGGTTTACTGTGAACAAGCAGGAGATTATTAATTATTAAGATTTCTTAGTGAAAATGAAAAATTTACTGAAAATATAATTCAATAATACAATCACAAATTGATCAATTAATTTGGTTAAATTACTATTGGCATGGAGTAAAGAAATACCGATAAACATAATACCAGCATCCATAAAATAGGAAAGTCCCCGAAAGAAAAAGAAACTCCATAATTCTTTAAAAAAAGCTTTAACGGTTGTATATGAAGATCCAAAAACCCAAACTTTATTGGTAAAAAAGGCAAATAAAACAGAAACCAACCAAGCAATAAAATTCGCTAATTGATAGTTCCATCCAAGCTGGGTATCAAAAATATAAAAAACAACCATATTAATTAGAGTCGTTAATCCACCAAAAAAAAGATATGCGATGATATTTTGATATTTTTTAAATAATGCAATCATGGTTTAAAAACCTAACTTTTGACTTAAATCAGCGGCTAGACGGTCAAGGTTATCGATATCTTCTGTTGTATCAGGAGCAAAATTAATCTTGATATTTTCAGTTGCTTTAGTAGCACCGCTCTTAGCTAATTGGGCATCGAACTTATCAACAGCGACGCAGAAATCATCGCCATAAAATTCATCTCCAGAACCTGCAACCGCATAAAATTTACCAGTAAGATCAACTTCTTCAAGGTCATCAAAGAAATCTAAACCTTCTTCAGGTAAACTACCACCATCGTATGTATATGGACAAACAACAACAGCATCAAAATTTTCCAAATCAAAAGCATCTGCTTGAGAGATTTCTTCAACATCAACAGTTAAGTTTTTATTTTCTAAACTTTCAGAAATAACATCAGCAATTTCTTCATTATTACCTGTAATTGTAGCAAAAATGATTTTAACATTTGCCATGATTGAACCTTCTTTCAAAATTAGTTTTAAAACTATTATAACAGATATCAAGGAAAAATTTTAATTTCAGTGATATAATGGAAAGGTAAATACAAAATGGAGGCATAAAAATGATTACATTAAAATCACCTCGTGAGATTAAGGAAATGCAAAAATCAGGTCAAATTTTAGCAGGATTACATATTGCTTTACGCGATATCATTAAGCCGGGGATTTCAAGTTGGGAAATCGAAAAATTTGCACGTAAATACTTCAAGGAAAATGATGCGATTGCTGAACAAATTGGTTTTGAAGGTTATGAATATGCTACATGTGTTAGCGTAAATGACGAAATTTGTCACGGTTTTCCAAGAAAAGGCCTTATTTTAAAAGACGGAGATTTAGTTAAAGTTGATACAGTTGTTAACTACCACGGTGCAATGAGTGACTCATGCTGGTCATATGTTGTAGGTAAATCAACTCCCGAAATTGATCGCTTAATGGAAGTTACAAAAGAAGCAATGTACAAAGGAATTGATCAAGCTCAAGTTGGTAACCGCATTGGCGATATTGGAGCAGCAATTCAAAAATATGTTGAAGACGAAAATGGTTATGGCGATGTCCGCGAATTTATCGGTCATGGAATTGGACCAACAATGCATGAATCTCCAAATGTTCCTCATTATGGTGAAGCTGGTAAAGGACTTCGCTTAAAAGAAGGAATGACAATTACCATCGAACCAATGGTAAACATGGGAACATGGGAATCTATCATGGATGATCCTAACGGGTGGACAGCACGTACAGCTGACGGAAGCCTTTCATGCCAATTCGAACATACAATTGCAATTACAAAAGAAGGTCCAAAAATCTTAACTTCACAAGATAAAAAACGTGATGCAAAATATCTTTTAGAAGATTAAAATATACACATTGAGAACAATTTTTAAGAAATTATTAAGAAATTATATTGTAAAAATAGCTTTTTTTAGTATAATGTTACTAGAAGAATTGATTAGAATATTTTTTTGAAACAAGATATGTATAAGGAGTTTAATATGAAAGTAAGAAAAGCGGTTATTCCAGCTGCAGGTTTAGGGACTCGTTTCTTGCCAGGGACAAAAGCTTTAGCTAAAGAAATGTTTCCAATTATTGATAAGCCAACAATTCAATTTATTATTGAAGAAGCTAAAAAATCAGGGATTGAAGATATTTTAGTAGTTACTGGGAAAGGTAAACGTCCAATCGAAGATCACTTCGATTCAGTTCCAGAATTAGAACAAAACCTTAAAGAAAAGGGAAAAACTGATTTATTACGTTTAGTTCAACAAACTACAGATATTAACCTTTACTTTATTCGTCAATCTCATCCACGTGGATTAGGGGATGCCGTATTGATGGCTAAGGATTTCGTTGGAAATGAACCTTTCGTTGTTATGTTAGGTGATGATGTGATGGAAGATAAGGTGCCTTTAACAAAGCAACTTATTAATCGTTATGAAGAAACTCATGCCTCAACATTAGCAGTAATGAAGGTTCCTCATGAAGAAGTTAACAAATATGGTGTTATTGATCCAACTGCTGAAACTAAACCAGGACTATACGATGTTAAACAATTCGTTGAAAAGCCTGCTGTTGAAGAAGCTCCAAGTGATTTAGCAATCATTGGTCGTTATCTTTTAACACCTGAAATCTTTGGAATGCTTGAAACTCAAGAACCAGGAGCAGGGAACGAAATTCAATTAACTGATGCAATTGATCGTTTAAACAAAATTCAACGTGTATTCGCACATGAATTTAAAGGCGAACGTTATGATGTTGGATATAAATTTGGTTACTTGAAGACATCAATCCAATTTGGATTACGTCACCCAGAAGTAAAAGACGAACTTAAGGAATATATCCAAGAATTAGCTAAGTCTTTTAAATAAAATTAATGTAGGACGGGGGCAGTGATGCTCAAGTCCTATTTTATTTGAAATAAAGATTATCGTTAGGAGAAAAAGTGTGAAGAAAAAAAGACGTCAAAAAAAATTAATTATGTTTACAAGCTTACTTGCCCTGGGAGCATTTTTATTTTTCTTTTTTAGTAATCAAGTAATTCAACAACGAATTAAAGAACATATTTCACCATCAGCTGAATTACAAAAAGCAGAGTACGAAAAAAATAAGCAAGCAGCTAAAGTACGTTATGGTGCTTCAAAGGTACAAACAAGTAGTGAAGTAAATGAAGTGGATGAGGATGTAGAAATTGATCAACTTGCTTCAACTACTACACAAGCAAAAAAAGTCATCAAATATAAAGTTCAACCAGGAGATTCATTAACAATGATTGCTGAAAAATACAACACGACGGTTGAACAAATTATGCAAGATAATAATTTGTTGGATGGAAACGTTGCTAGTGGAGTAACTTTAACAATTAAACGACACTAAAAATGATGAAGGAAAAATTATTAAAAGTACGGGATTTATTTTTTAATATTGTCAAAAGAGCTAGTGAGGCCAATATTAACGGAGTGGCAATTATAATTTCGTATTATTCTTTGCTTGCAATTTTACCTACCGTTATTTTTTTAGGAAACTTAATTCCGTTGTTAAATATTCATGTACAAGATATTTTAGATTTTTTAAAAACCTTAGTTCCGGTTAATATTTATCCAACGCTTAAGCACATTATTAATTCCTTTTTAAAACGCGGTTCTGGTAGTTTAGCGTCAATTAGTGCGATTTTAGCCATTTGGGCTGTTAGCCGAGCTATTAATACGTTGCAAAGAGGATTTAATCTGGCCTATGGCGTGGGGAAAAGGCAAGGGGCGTTTTTCTCGCGGATGTTTGCAATTATTTTGACTTTAATTATTGGATTTTTAATTGCGTCATTATTTATCTTATTTAGTTTTGGTCAAATTGCTTTAGATTATCTAACGCCAATTTTTAATTTATCAACTGACTGGATGGAGATATTTTTGAAATGGAAATTTCCGACAGTATTTTTAGGGATTTTTATTAGTTTGGTAATTGCGTATCGCGTGATTCCTAATGCAAAAACTCATTTTATCTTAGTTATTCCAGGAGCGATTGTTGCAACGATTGGTTGGATAGTTCTCTCACAAGGTTTTTCGATTTACGTAACTTATTTTGCACGTTCAATTATGAGTTATGAAGCTTTGGGAACCTTTATTGTACTGTTATTATGGCTTAATTATACCGGTTGGGTCATTATGTTAGGCGTGGTTTTAAACGCCGGCTTAGAGTACTATTTTTACCAAGGTGTTGAAGAAAAAACACGTAGATTACATCGCATTTATTTAAAGACAAATAAAAAAGAAAACAAAAAAGGATTGGAGTAATTTTCCAATCCTTTTTTAGTCCTCAAAATCATTTTCTTTATCTTCAAGGTATTGTCTAATATCATCAAGAGCAAACCCTTTACGATAAAGCGCTTGTTGAATTTTTAACGCCCGTTTTTTGCTTTCAAGTCCGACATAGCGGTTCCACAATTTATCTCCGGCAGACACCAGTAAATCAAATTCGTTTTCTTGATCTAATTCTAAGGCCAAGTCTTCAAGGGTTAAATTGGCAATCTCGCTTGAAAAACCTTTGGTAATAAGACCTTGTTTAATTTTTGTTTGTAGGTTTTTGAAAGATTCATTATGATACCGTTGTGCGAGTTTTTTGCCTAATTTTAGACAGTTTTTAGCTTGAAGCTCTGGGGTATATAAAATAAGCGCATCTTCAATGTCGTTTGAACTGACCCCTTTTTGGAGTAATTTTGTTCGAATGACTTGGGGTCCTTTATCAGACGTATTATACATGGTTCGAACAAAACTTTTAGCATATTCTAAATCGTCAATTAAGTGATTTTCTTTAAGTTTAGTTATGATGTCATCAAAAAAGCCTTCGGCGATATCTAAAGATTTGAGCTTGAGTTCAATTTCTTTTTGTGTCCGCATTTGATGGGAAAGGAAATCTAAAATTTTATTGTATCCTTTTGAAATGTTATCGCTAATTTGAATATCAGCGATTAATTCTAGGCTTAATTTTTTACCTTTGGCTAAGCGGTAATTAATTAAGACGCTTTCGCTAACAGCAAACGCATATTCGCCATCTAAATAGATATTATAGCGCCCTGGTTTTTTTTGAGCCTGAATCATCGTGATTTTTTTATCCACGGAATCATCCTTTCCTTAAATTTGATATAATAATCATAACAGAAAATACGAGAGAGGATATAGCAATTTAACATGCAAAAAAACAATCAAGGAATTATTGTAAAAGCCGGCCAAAAATTTGTTGTGACAATTAAACGTCTAGGAATTAATGGGGAAGGGATTGGTTATTATAAGCGTAAGATAACGTTTGTCCAAGGAGCTTTACCTGGAGAAGTTGTCTATGTGCAAGTAACCAAGGCCCACCCTAAATATATTCAGGCGAAATTATTAAAAATTAATGAAAAAAGTCCTGATCGGGTTGTTGCCGTTGATAAATATGATGTAGGGGGCATTGAGTTAGAAATTCTAGATTATCAAAAACAATTGGAATTTAAACGCGATGTTGTATTACAAGCTTTAGAGAAGTTTAAACCTAAAGGATATCAAAATTATGAATTACGACCAACATTAGGCATGCAAAATCCTTATGAATATCGTAATAAAGCTGCTTTTCAAATTGGAAAAAATAAGAAGGGCGAAATTATTGCTGGTTTATACAAAGCCAATAGTCATTACTTAGTAGACTTACCAACTTTTAAAACGCAAATGCCGTTAACGATGGAAGTAATGAGAGCAATTGTGAAGTCGCTAAACAAATTTCGGGTTGCCGTTTATGATGAACGTAAAAATACTGGGGACTTAAGAACCGTGGTCATTCGGCAAACAACTTTCGATCAGTTACAAGTCGTATTTATTACGCGCCAAGCTCATTGCGCACGCTTAAATAATGTTGTGGCTGATATTAAGCGTCAGTTCCCACAAGTCGTATCAATTATGCAAAATGTTAATCCAGCGAAAACATCATTAATTTGGGGTGAAGAAACATTCAAATTAGCTGGGACCGACCGTTTGAAAGAACAGTTAGGCGATGTTAAATTTGAACTTTCCGCTAGAGCGTTCTTCCAACTTAATCCCAAACAAACAGAAGTTCTTTATACTCAAGTTAAAGAGGCTTTACAACTAAAAGAAACTGAATCTTTAGTTGATGCTTATTGTGGTGTCGGAACGATTGGATTATTTGTTTCTAATGATGCTAAAGAAGTTCGCGGGATGGATACAATTAAAGAATCAATTGAAGATGCCAGGGTAAATGCAGAGTTATCGCAACGAAAAAATGTCCATTACGAAGTTGGCGCAGCAGAAGATGTGTTTTCAAAATGGACCAAAGAAGGTTTTGTTCCTGATGCATTAGTTGTAGATCCGCCCCGAACAGGCTTAGATGATAAAATGATTGATACGATTATTAAATATCAACCAGAAAAATTTGTTTACGTTTCATGTAATCCATCGACTTTAGCGCGTGATTTAGTGCGCTTAGTTGATGTTTATGACGTTGAATATCTCCAATCAGTCGACATGTTTCCACAAACCGCGCGGTGTGAAGTGGTAGTTAAGTTTGTCAAGAAATAAGTCATTCTAGATAAGTCTTGCAAACTTTGGTATAATATCCATGATAATGATGTAAGTACATTCATGTTTATATGAAGTGGAGGCCAATTTAATGGTGAATCTATCCGGACCCCGTGAAGGTGAGTTCATTACGATTAAGAGTTATAAGCATGACGGTAGTTTACATCGTACGTGGCGAGATACAATGGTTCTAAAGACTAGTGAAAATTCAATTATTGGTTGTAATGATCATACGTTGGTGACCGAAGCAGACGGTCGTCGGTGGGTAACTCGTGAGCCAGCATTAGTTTATTTTCATAAACATTATTGGTTTAACATTATTACGATGATTCGCGATAATGGAGTTTCATACTATTGTAACCTAGCTTCTCCTGCTGTTTTAGATAAAGAAGCATTGAAATATATAGACTATGATTTAGACGTTAAGGTCTTTCCTAATGGGGAAAAACGATTGCTAGATGTAGATGAATATGAAGATCATGGTAAAAAATGGCAGTATTCAAAAGATACAGACAAGATTTTAAAAAGCAACGTTATGACTCTAGTGGATTGGATTAATAATGAGAAAGGACCATTTTCTAAGGAATACGTAGAAATTTGGTATAATCGTTATTTAGAATTATCGCGTCGTCAATGATGTTACGCCGCTGTATTGTAACTAAATAGTGACTAGCAATAGTCGAAGACAGAAGCTGGAGAAACCGCTTGATAAAGGATTTTTCCAGCTTCTATTTTGATACAAAGGAGAAAATACATGAGTAATTCTTTCAAAAGAAATTTATTATTTTGGACCTTCGAAATTTTAGTGATTGCCTTGATAATTTGGGTAAGTACAAAAATTGATTTTATTTTTCAACCAATCGTAACTTTTTTTTCTACACTTTTTATGCCGATTATTATTGCAGGATTTTTATACTATGCATTAATTCCGTTGGTCAAACAAGTTGAAAAAATAAAACTCGGAAAAATGAAGTTAAATCGTACCTGGGCAACAACCGTTGTATTAGTTCTTTTATTTTTAGGACTAGGATTAGCAATCGCATCAATTGTCCCTAAGTTAATTGTTCAGTTTGAAAAATTATTATCAAATATTCCTGAATATAGCAATATATTGCAAGATAACTTCAAGCATTTTATGCAAACAGATGCTAAAAAGGGCTGGTTTGCTAAAATTAATTTACAAGGAAATATTAAAGAATTAGAAAATTCTGCTTTAAAGGCAAGCAAAAACTTCTTAATGACATTTACTTCAAGTTTTGGCAATGTGATTGCTGCAATTAAAGATATTACGGTAACAATTGTGACAGTCCCATTTTTGCTATTCTATATGTTAAAAGATGGTGAAAAATTATTACCAAATATTTTGAAATTTTTCCCCGAAAAAAGTAGAAGTTCAATGAAAGGACTTTTATCAGATATGAGTAATACAATTGCTAAATATATCAGTGGGCAAGCTATTGAATGCTTATTTGTGGGGACGTTTACTTCAATTGGTTATGGGATTTCGGGAGTCCCATATGCCTTATTATTAGGTTTGTTTGCTGGAGTTGCCAATATGATTCCATATTTAGGGCCATACATTGGACTGGTTCCAGCATTGATTTTATCGATGACAATATCAACTAAAGTAGCAATCTTGGCAATTATTGTTTGTATCGTAGTTCAACAAATTGATGGAAACTTAATTTATCCAAATGTTATTGGAAAAAGTTTAGATATTCATCCCTTAACGATTATTTTATTGTTATTGGTAGCCGGAAATATTTCTGGACTTCTCGGGATGATTCTTGGGATTCCAGCATATGCAATTACTAAAGTTGTGTTTAAACATTTAAGAGAAATAATAAGATTAAATCAAGATGAAGAAATTCATATTGATTAGTGGTATGATAAAAGAGAATGATTAATTGAAATGAAAAATAAGGATGGTATTTTAGAATGAAAGAAAAAGTGGCAGTTTTAGGTGCTGGTTCATGGGGAAGTATTCTTGCCAGTGTGTTAGACGAAAATGGGCATGATGTTTGGTTATGGTCAAATTCTCAAGCTCAAGTAGATGAATTAAACAATCAACACACTAACGAACGTTATATTCCAAATTACAAGTATTCTGAAACTTTACATGCAACTGTTGATTTAAAAGAAGCAGTTGACGGAGCTAAAGCAGTCTTATTTGTAGTTCCAACTAAAGTAATTCGTTTAGTTGCTAAGCAATTAGTAGAAGTGTTATCAGAATTAAAGCAAAAACCTTTGATTATTCATGCAAGTAAAGGGTTAGAATTAGGTTCACATAAACGAATTTCAGAAGTAATTGCTGAAGAAATCCCTTCAGATTTACGTCGTGAAATCGTTGTGCTCTCAGGACCAAGTCATGCTGAAGAAGTAGCTAAAAAAGATATTACATTAATTACATCAGCATGTGAAAACCTCGAAGCTGCAAAAGAAGTCCAAAAATTATTCATGAATAACTACCTCCGGATTTATACAAATACAGATGTTATTGGAGTTGAAACTGGCGCAGCCTTTAAAAATGTTGTGGCAATTGGAGCGGGAGCCTTACATGGTTTAGGTTACGGTGATGATGCCAAAGCTGCACTTATGACACGTGGTTTAGCTGAAATTTCACGTTTAGGAGTAGCCTTTGGTGCCGATCCATTAACATTTATTGGTTTATCAGGGGTTGGTGATTTGATTGTAACATGTACAAGTGTTCATTCAAGAAACTGGCGTGCTGGAGATCAATTAGGTCAAGGTAAAAAACTTGATGAAGTTATTGAAGATATGGGAATGGTTATTGAAGGAATCAATACTTGTAAAGCAGCTTATGAATTGGCACAACAAAAGGGAATTGAAATGCCAATTACTGAAGCAATTTACCATGTTTTATATGAAAATAAAGATATCAAAGAAGAAATCAACTTGTTGATGAGACGTGAAGGTAAAGCTGAATTAGGTTAATTTACGAAAAAGAGGAAATGCTGGAAAATAATCAAACAGCATTTTCTTTTTTTTATTTAAAATAGTTTGTAGTAAATGTATAATGATAAGTGTTAGTTGGAAAACAACAAAAAGGGTGAAAATATGGCAAAATTAACAGTTAAATACTTGACTAAAAGCGGACCTCTTTTAGGGGAAGCAGTAGAAAAAACTAAAAACAAAAAGCAATTCTGGGCTTTAAAAGGTTTGAACTTTGACGTTAATCAAGGCGAAGCTATCGGATTAATTGGAAAAAATGGATCAGGTAAAGCTTTGTTACTTAAAATATTAGCTGGAATTGAAGAACCATCAACAGGTTTTGTTATTTCAGATGCACATATTTATTTGGCTTCGATGACAAATAGTATTGATGCAAAACTTTCGGGAATGGCAAATATTGAAAAAGAAGTTAAAAAAATAATTTTAGATGAAGTTCAACAAGGCCATGTCATCAAATCCATTGTCAATTTTACAGAAATTGGACAATGGATTTATCGACCAGTTGAAGAATATTCAGCAGGAATGATTTCCCGCTTGGTACTGTCAATTGCATTATTTAATAAACCAGAAGTCGTTTTATTAGATGATGTCTTTTCATCATTAGAGCAAACTTTCTTCCAAAAAGTGATGCAAAAAATTCGAGAACTAAAAGATTTAGGGGTATCTTTTGTAATTACTGCAACTACAGGAGTAACCTTGGAAGCTATTTGCGAACGCACTATTTGGATGGACTTTGGGGAAGCTAAAAAAATTGGACCAACCCCAATGGTTATGCGTGATTTTCGCTTTGAAAATGATTGGTATAATGGCCTATCTAGTGGGGAAAAGAATAATTTTATTCGTGAAAAACAAAAAGCACAAATTGATTATGATATTACCTCACTATATAATCAATTTAAAGAAGAACAATTTGAAAATGGGTTCACACGAAAAGATGAACGTAAAATGAAAAAAGCTTTTTACAATAATCACCGGATTGATCCATTAGTAGAGTTGACCAGTGATGCTAAAAAAAGCGATAAAAATAAAAAGCATAAAGCAACCAACCATAAAGTAAAGAAAAAGCGCGGACTTAGAGTACTAATTGCGATTGTTGTTTTAGGGTTGTTAGGTGTTGGTGGATATCAATTATGGGATCAACATCAAGTTCGTCAGGCAAAAATAGCGCAAGAATCTTCAAAAAAAGCATCTCAACGTTATTCTGTGTCTGTATCAAGAGCCCAAAAACAAGCTTCGATTAAAAAAGTTGAAGCAAGTAAGGCTAAGGCAAAATCAATTTCTGAAAGCAAAAAAAATGAGAGTGCAAAAGCTAAAAGTTCTCAAAAGAAAGCTTTGGAAGCCAATTCTTCAACAATTACAGCCCAAGATGGCGATACGCTTGAAAGTATAGCTAATCGTTATGGTGTAAGTGTTGGTGATATTATGTTGTTAAATGATTTTGAAGGAAATGTCTCTATTTCAGGAGGACAAAACCTAAAAGTTCCCGGAAACGGAGTACCTTTAGATCAAGGGGAAAGTGAAAGTTTACAAGTCCAAGAACAAGCTGATTCAAATACAAATGATTATGGACAAACTCAAGCTGACACAACGACAGTCAATGGATAGTTTTCATAATTTATCAAAGGTAGGAGCTTGAAACCTACCTTTTTCTTATGTAAGATAGTAATGACTGATATTTAAAAATAGGAGAAAAAAATGGATCAAGAACAATTAACTAAAGCAGTTGATAAGCGTCGTACATTTGCGATTATTTCTCACCCTGATGCAGGGAAGACAACAATCACGGAACAACTCTTGCTTTTTGGTGGGGTTGTGCGTACTGCCGGAACTGTTAAAGCTAAAAAAAGTGGAAATTTTGCTAAATCTGACTGGATGGAAATCGAAAAGAAACGTGGGATTTCTGTTACTAGTTCAGTTATGCAATTTGATTATGCAGGCAAACGTGTCAATATCTTAGATACACCAGGGCACGAAGATTTCTCAGAAGATACTTACCGCACATTAATGGCGGTTGACTCAGCGGTCATGGTGATTGACTCAGCCAAAGGGATTGAGCCCCAAACAAAGAAATTATTCCAGGTTTGTCGCATGCGTGGTATTCCAATCTTTACTTTTATTAACAAGTTGGATCGCGATGGACGCGAACCATTAGATTTAACTGCGGAACTTGAAGAAGTTTTAGGAATTGAATCATACCCAATGAATTGGCCAATTGGGATGGGTAAAGGTTTAGAAGGACTTTACGATATCTATAACAATCGCATTGAACTTTATCGTTCTGAAGGGGAAGGCCAAGAATTTTTAGAATTAGATGAAAATGGAGAAATCAAAGGGGATAGTCCTCTTAAAGAAGAAAGTATCTATCGTCAAGTTTTAGATGAAATTGATTTAATTAAAGGTGCCGGAAGTGAATTTGATAAAGAAAAAATTGCAAACGGAGAATTAACACCAGTTTTCTTTGGTTCTGCCTTAACAAACTTTGGGGTTAAGACATTCTTAGATGCTTACCTTCAATTTGCGCCTAAACCAGCTGAACATAAAGTTGAAGATGATAAGCAATTAGCTCCTGATGACGAAGCATTTTCTGGTTTTATTTTCAAAATTCAAGCTAACATGAATCCTAACCACCGTGATCGGATTGCCTTTGTAAGAATTTGTTCTGGTGAATTTGATCGGGGAATGGATGTTTTCTTAGAAAGAACTGGGAAAAAATTACGCCTGTCAAATTCAACGCAATTTATGGCTGATACCCGTGAAACGTTAGAAACAGCGGTTGCTGGAGATATTATTGGGTTGTATGATACTGGTAATTTCCAAATTGGTGATTCAATTTATACAGGTAAAAAACCAATTAAGTTTGAAAAACTACCACAATTTACTCCTGAATTATTTATGCGTGTTCAAGCTAAGAACGTTATGAAACAAAAGTCATTCCATAAAGGAATTAACCAATTGGTCCAAGAAGGTGCGGTCCAACTTTACCAAAGTTACAGTACTGGGGAATATATCTTAGGTGCTGTTGGTCAACTTCAATTTGAAGTATTTAAATTCCGTATGATGAATGAATATAATTCAGAAGTTGAAATGACACCGATGGGCCGTAAGATTGCGCGTTGGATTAATCCTGAACAATTAGATGAAAAGATGTCATCATCACGAAATCTGTTGGTTAAAGATCGCGCAGATCAACCATTGTTCTTATTTGAAAACGAATTTGCAGAACGCTGGTTTAAAGATAAATATCCTGATGTTGAATTAACAGCAAAATTATAATAATTATTTCTATGTAAAAAAGACTTGAGATTTTTTTCTCAAGTCTTTTTTTTAGAATTTAAGATACTCCCAAATTGTCCATCCGAGATCATCGATTTTAAACCATACCATATCGCCAACACGATTACGTGCAGTAACTAATACAGTTGAATTATTGTCAATTTCATTAATTTTTCGTCCAAAAGGTCGGTCATACAAGGCTAACTTTTTATTAGGTACGAAGTTAATTATAGCAGTAATTGAAACTGGAATTGGTTCTGGAATATGCAATTCGGGATCTTCTTGAATAGGTGCGAGTAGGAATTTTTCATCGAATTTATAAGGATTTTGCTCTAATAATTCCATTTTATTTTCATCGAATTTAACCCAAGAGTTTCCTCCGATGTTGTACCACCATTCATCGTTAATCATTTGAATTGATTCAAATGTTTGCCAAACAGTATCTGGAGAAAGTGTAACAGATACATTTTGACCTTCAGGTTCATCATAACTTAAGCTGTAAAATTTAACCCGAAGATAATGAACGTTATGATCAACATGTTTCCACCGTGATTTACGATAATAGTAGGTAACTTTTTGTTGTTTTGCAGAAAAAGTTCCACGAGTTGGACCAATTGCCTTTTTTAAAGAATAATCAGGGATTCTTGGAGCATTTAATTCAAATCTAGTCCCAATATCTCCTCGAATAAAAGCTGGGCGCATTAATAATTGTTGTTTGTCAATGTCTTGTGAAAACATCCAAACATCGGCGCTTGGTGCTTACGATAAGTTAAAGTTATTGAACCATATGTATCAACAAAAGCACTGGTAAAACCTGAAATATTAACTAAATCATAGTTAGGAAATTCTTTAAATTGAAGATTTAATTGTTCTCCTTGATACCCTGAAATGATTTGAGGAGTTGACAAACTTTGACCATGGTCATCTTGGTAGATAATGATTAAAGTTGCACTTTGTCGTTTAGCCGCAACCTTTGTTTGATTAAAATCAATTTCATTTTGATTAGAATCATCGTTTTTGACGCTTGTTTCAAGCACGGCATTTGTTTTTTGACGTGCTGCTTCAGCGTTACTCTTACCAAATAAATTTTTCATTGTATCGAAAATAGCCAAAATTTTCACCTTCTTTTCCCAATATAAATATTAATTCTATTATACCGTATATGGCAGCGTATTTTAAATGTTTTTGAATAAAAGTTTCAGTGAAAAAATAAAAGAGGACTAATTAAAAATTAGTCCTCAAAAACAAGCTGTTAATTAGCCTGAGTAATATCAATAACACTACCTTGATTAGTAATGTCCAATGAATCAGAATTATTATCAAATAATTTTTTAATAACAAATGCTAACTCTTTTTCAGTAATGTCACGTAATTTATTTGAAATTACTACCTCTGAAAAAGCTTCTTTTTTCTTGTAAACTACACGTGAATTGCCAAGCGTATAAACTTTAATAAAGTGGACGGGTGTTTCTGCAAGAACCCGTTGAACTTGATATGCATGGCTTTTAGTAACGTCAATCAAAGTCATCATAAGCGTTGCCATCCCTTCACATAATTTTCTAAGTTCATCTTATAATTAAAATTTTAATTTAGCAAGAAGTTTTTTACAAGAAATCATGAATCTTATTCTTCAGTTGACGTTTCTGTATCGCTAGTTACGGTTTGTTTTTCATTTGCTTTATCTGAAATAACAATTTGATCGTCGTTTAAGCTAGCATAGAAGTGTCTGCTAGTAGGGTTGTCCAAGTAGAAATCAGCAATTTTATCTTCAATTTGTTCTTGGATAACGCGACGCAATGGACGTGCCCCCATTTTAGGATCATAACCAAGTTCTGCAAGTTTTTCAATTACATCTTTATCTACTGTGAGCTCAAGTCTTTGACGAGTAAGCATATTATTTACATCAGCTAACATTAAATCAACGATTTGAACTAGATTTTCTTTTGATAGCGGTTGGAATTCAACAATATCATCGAAACGGTTTAAAAATTCAGGCTTAAAGTAAGCTGTTAATTTTTCAATGATTGAATTTGTTGATGAATTATCAGCCCCAAAACCAACAGATGTAACTGAATCACCGCTACCAGCGTTACTTGTCATGATAATAATTGTATCTTTGAATGATACGGTACGCCCTTGAGAATCAGTTAGACGTCCATCATCAAGAATTTGAAGGAACATATGCATAACGTCAGGGTGAGCTTTTTCAATTTCATCCAATAAGATTAAACTGTATGGATGACGACGAACTTGTTCCGTTAATTGACCAGCTTCTTCATATCCCACATATCCAGGAGGTGAACCGATAAGTTTTGAAACTGAGAATTTTTCCATATATTCACTCATATCAAAACGAATCATCGCATCATCAGTTCCGAAAAGTTCACGTGCTAATTGTTTAGCAGTTTCTGTTTTACCAACCCCAGTAGGACCAACAAATAGAAATGATCCAATTGGGCGACCTGACTTGTTAAATCCAATTCGATTACGACGAATTGCATGAGCAACGCGATCAACCGCTTTTGTTTGACCAATAACGTGCTTATCTAATGAATCAGCTAAGTTACGTAATTGTTCTTTTTCTTTAGCCTTTAAATCACCGACAGGAATTTCAGTTTTTTCTTCGATGATATGTTCCATATCTTCTTCTGTGATAATCGGAATATTTTGATCTTCGACGTTATCGTTTTTCATTTTTTGGAAACGAGCAACTTGATCACGATAATAAGCGGCTTTTTCGTAATCTTCATCTTGTAACGCAGATTGTTTTTGCTTCTCAGCATTTTCAATTTTTTCTTCGATAACCTTTGGATCAACTAAGCTAATCGTTAAGTTCTTCTTAGATCCTGATTCATCAAGTAAATCGATTGCTTTATCAGGTAAAAAGCGATCTTGAATGTAACGATTTGATAGGTTAACAGCGGCTTCAATCGCTTCATCTGTATACTTAACATGATGATAAGATTCATATTTTCCTTTAATTCCCATCAAAATTTTAATTGTTTCTTGTGTTGATGGTTCGTTTACTTGAACTGATTGTAATCTTCGTGCAAGTGCAGCATCTTTTTCAATTGTCCTAAATTCATTTAATGTTGTCGCACCAACTAATTGGAATTCACCACGGGCGAGGGCAGGTTTTAATACGTTACCTGCATCCATTCCACCTTCGGCATTACCAGCCCCAACAATTTCATGAATTTCATCGATGAAAGAATCGTATCTTTTGATGCTTTTAATTCATTCATTAACTCTTGCATTCTTTGTTCAAATTGACCACGCACACCAGTCCCTTGAACTAAAGAAACAACATCAAGGCGCACAACTTTTTTGTTTGTAAGTTTTTGTGGTACATCGCCATCAATGATTTTTTGGGCTAAACCTTCAACAACCGCTGTTTTACCGACCCCAGCTTCTCCGATTAAAACAGGGTTATTTTTAGTACGACGGTTTAAAATTTCAATCACACGGGCAATTTCTTTGTCTCTTCCGATAACGGGATCGATACGACCGTTACGAGCTTCTTCAGTTAAATCAAGTCCGTATTGGCTTAAAATTGAATTACCGTTACGATTATTTCCATTGTTGTTATTTACTCGTCCACTTTGGGGATTTGGCTTTTTAAAGTTAGCGTTTTGATTTGAAAAATCAGAATTAGACATTGATTTTAAAAGATCATCAAGACTGCTAAATCCAAATGGATCAGATGGTGTATGATAATTATCTTGGGTTTCATTGCGTAATTCGCGATAACATTTTTGGCAAAGGTCAACGGAAGTTTGTTTACCGTTTAAATTTGCAGTTAAATGAATAGTTGCCGGATTATTATGACAATTTTGACAATACATAATTTCACGACCTTTCTTAAAATCTAAATACAGGTTTTGCCAAATGGAAGTTTGACTATCTTTGACCTTGTGATTTTTATTATACCTTTTTAGAATTAAAGTTCAAGCAAAATGATTTCTTGGGTGAATTTTGATAAAATTAGTGAGATTATAAATAGGAAAGGAGATAGAAATGACAAAAAATTATACTCAATTATTAGAAGATTTAAAAGATGGTAAAATCGACAAGTTAGAAATTACTACCGAAGAATTTATGGATTTTCAACGGGAGTATATGAATTTTGGTCACCGTAAAAACGTCGTCGGTACTGCCAAAAGAAATGGTGGGGCGGTTTATCATTATGCCCATAATAAAGAAGGGTAAGGGTTTTCAAAAAAAGAGAATTTTTTGAATAAACGCAAGTAATCACCCTTGTTTTACTATAAAAATCATGTTATTATTTTTTTAGCAAGAAAATTGTTAGCGTTCGCAAAGTTATTAAACCGTGTGTTAAGGCAATTTTTCTTAATTTAAATACAAATTTTTATGTTACTCAAAGGAGAATGATTTAAAATGGAAAAGAAAGAATTTCACGTAATCGCAGAAACAGGTATTCACGCACGCCCAGCTACTTTATTAGTACAAGCTGCAAGCAAATTTAGTTCAGATGTTAACTTAGAATACAATGGTAAGACAGTTAACTTGAAGTCAATCATGGGTGTTATGTCACTTGGTGTTGGTCAAAATGCTGACGTTACAATTACTGCAGACGGTGCTGACGAAGCAGAAGCAATCGCAGCAATCTCAGAAGCAATGACTAAGGAAGGTTTAGCAGAATAATGACAAAAGTTATTAAAGGGATTGCAGCTAGTGATGGTATCGCAGCTGCTAAAGCTTATATGCTTGTTCAACCTGATTTGTCATTTACTGAAAAAACTATTGATGATGTTGATGCAGAAGTTGCACGCTTAGAAGCTGCAGTTGAAACATCAAAACAAGATCTTGAAGTTATTAAACAAAAAGCTGCACAAAACTTAGGTGAAGAAGAAGCACAAGTTTTTGAAGCACACTTGACTATTTTATCTGATCCAGAATTATTTGGACAAATTAATGAAAAAATCAAGAATGATAAGGTTAATGCCGAATCAGCATTGAAGAGCGTAACAGATATGTTTATCTCAATGTTTGAAAGTATGACTGATAACAAGTATATGCAAGAACGTGCCGGAGATATTCGTGACGTTACTAAGCGTGTTATGAGTCACTTGTTAGGTGTTAAATTACCTAACCCTGCTTTGATTAATGAAGAAGTTGTTATTGTTGCACATGATTTAACTCCTTCAGATACAGCTCAATTAGACCGCAACTTTGTTAAAGGATTTATTACTGATATTGGTGGTCGTACATCACACTCAGCAATTATGTCTCGTACATTAGAAATCCCTGCAGTTGTTGGTTCAGGTTCAGCAACTTCAGATATTCAAGAAGGTCAAATGGTAATCATTGATGGTCTTGATGGAGAAGCGTTAGTTGAACCAACTGCTGAAGAATTAGCAGATTATGAAGGTCGCGCAAAAGCTTTTGCTGACCAAAAAGCAGAATGGAAGTTATTAAAAGACGCTAAGTCATTAACTAAAGATGGCAAGCAAGTTAAATTGGCAGCAAACATCGGTACACCTAAAGATGTTGAAGGTGCTAATGATAACGGTGCTGAAGCTGTTGGCTTATTCCGTTCAGAATTCTTATATATGGATGCTGCTGAATTACCTTCAGAAGAAGATCAATTCCAAGCTTACAAACAAGCTTTAGAAGGTATGGACGGCAAGCAAGTTGTTGTACGTACAATGGATATTGGTGGGGATAAGGAACTTCCTTACTTACCACTTCCAGAAGAAGAAAATCCATTCTTAGGATATCGTGCTATTCGTATTTCATTGGATCGCCAAGATATCTTCCGTACACAATTACGTGCATTACTTCGTGCATCTGAATTTGGTCGTTTAGCTATTATGTTCCCAATGATTGCAACAGTGCAAGAATTTAAGGATGCTAAGGCTATCTTCGAAGAAGAAAAGGCTAAATTAGTTGCTGAAGGTGTTGCTGTTTCTGATGATATCGAAGTAGGTATGATGATGGAAATTCCTGCTGCAACTATGATTGCTGATAAGTTAGCAAAATATGTTGACTTCTTTAGTATTGGTACTAATGATTTAATTGGTTACACAATGGCAGCAGACCGTGGTAACGAACGTGTATCATATCTATATCAACCATATAACCCATCAATCTTACGTATGGTTAAACGTACAATTGATGCTTCACATGCTGAAGGTAAGTGGACTGGTATGTGTGGTGAAATGGCTGGTGATCAAACAGCGGTTCCATTGTTAGTTGGTTTAGGCTTAGATGAATTTTCAATGAGTGCTACATCTGTTCTTAAGACACGTAGCTTACTTAAGAAGTTAGATTCAGCTAAGATGGAAGAATTAGCTAACAAAGCTTTAGATTGCGAAACTTCAGAAGAAGTTGTTGCTTTAGTAAACGAATATACTGAACAATAAAATCTAATAATGAAGGCTGGAGAGGTGTCTCCGGCCTTTTTATGTATAATTTTCTAGTTTTGATTGAAATAGGCCCTATAACAACATATAATTAATAATGATTATATTAAAAGTGACGAGGAGGATTTAAGTGAATATCGGAATATTTACGGATACATATTATCCGCAAGTAAGTGGTGTTGCAACCTCGATTAAAACTTTACGAGATCAACTAGAACGTCAAGGGCATGTCGTGTATATTTTTACCACAACTGATCCAAACGTAAACAAAGATATTTTCGAAAGAAATATTTTTCGTTTTGCTAGTGTGCCATTTGTATCTTTTACTGACCGGCGAATTGCATTTCGTGGTTTGTTTAGAGCATACCAAGTCGCTAAAGAATTAAATTTAGACGTTATCCATACTCAAACAGAATTTTCGATGGGGATTATTGGCAAATTAGTTGCAAAAAATTTGAAGATCCCATGTCTACATACTTATCATACAATGTATGAAGATTACTTACATTATGTTGCTAAGGGCCGCTTGTTAAAGCCGTATCATGTTAAGCAAATGACCAAGTCATTTTGTTCAAATATGAGTGCTGTTGTTGCTCCTAGTTTGCGTGTTAAAGAAACTCTAGAATCTTATGGGATTCAACAAAAAATTGTAATTATTCCAACAGGAGTTGATATTACAAAGTTTACCAAGAGCGAATATTTAAATGTGAGATCTAAATATGGAATTGATGAAAACACGCCGTTATTGCTAACTTTAAGTAGGTTAGCGTTTGAAAAAGATATTGATAAGATGATTGCTGTAATGCCAGAAATTATTAAGCAAAAACACGATGCAATGCTTATGATTTGTGGAGATGGTCCCGCTAAGAACAGTTTGAAACAGCAAGTTTCAGATTTAGGATTAAATGATCATGTAATTTTTACTGGTGAAATTAATAATAATCTAGTAGGAAATTACTACAAAGCAGCGGATATTTTTGTATCAACATCTGCATCTGAATCACAAGGGCTTACGTATATTGAAGCAATTGCTTCAGGTACAAAGGTAATTACAACGCATAGTCCTTACACAGATCAAATTTTAACGGATAAAAGTATTGGAATGGCATTTAGTACAACAGATGAATTAGTACAACAAATTTTAGATTATCTAAATCATCCAGGAAATTATAGTGATACTAAGCCGCGTGAAATGTTGCTTCATGATATATCTTCTGAAAAATTTGGTGAACAAATAGTTACTTTATACCAAGATTGTATTGGGCTTTTGAACGCCAGGAATATCAAAGAAATGAAAAGAAAATATAACGAAGATTTTGGAACAGAAAGGAAAGAGTGTTTTGTTGAGAATCCAGATGTTTTCTTCTGCGACTAAGGTAAAAGGTCAAGGGGTAGGAAGTGCTTACCTTGAGTTAATTAATTTATTAAAAAAATATTATCCTAATGAGCTAGAAGTTAGAATTAACGAATTAACTAAGGCACCAATCAGCCATTATCATACTGTTGATTTCAAATTTTTCTTATCGACATTTTTGCCTTACAGAGGAGTTAAAGTAGGCTACGTTCATTTTTTACCTGAAACGCTAGAAGGAAGTTTAAAGCTTCCTTGGATTGCCCAAAAAGTCTTTTACAAGTATTTGATTAGATTTTATAAACGGATGGATTGCTTAGTTGTTGTAAATCCGATGTTTATTAGCAAATTAGAGGAGTACGGAATTAATCGAAATAAAATTACTTATATTCCTAATTTTGTTTCAAAAGATGAATTTTATGTCATTGATGAAGATAAATCAGCGATCCGTCAGAGTTTAAATTTAGATGATAAATTTACAATTATGGGAGCAGGGCAAGTTCAAGAAAGAAAAGGTGTTTTTGATTTTATTGAATTAGCCAAACGAAATCCCCAAATGCAGTTTGTGTGGGTTGGCGGTTTTTCTTTTGGAAAACTTACAGATGGATATAACGAATTGAAAAGGGTGATCGACAATCCGCCCCAAAATTTAAAGTTTCCAGGAATTGTAAGTCGTGCCGAAATGAATCGTTATTATAATGCAAGTGATGTTTATTTCTTGCCATCGTACAATGAATTATTTCCTATGACAGTTTTAGAAGCATTTAATACGCAAACACCAGTTGTTTTACGCGATTTAGAGTTATATCATTCTATTATTGAAGGGTACTTTGAACCGGTAAAGAACAAAGAAGATATGCAGGTCGTTTTACAAAAATTAATGAATGACAATAGCAAGTTAAAGGATTTAGCAAAAAAATCAAAGCAAGCAGCGCAGTACTATTCTGAAGAACGCCTAGCTAAAGTGTGGTTTGATTTTTATCAATCGTTGCTGGAGGATCAAAATGACATCTAAAAATCGCATAGCTTTGTTTACAATGTTTTTTATTGGGATTTTAATCATGATTTTTTCATTGCGAAATATCTCAATGGAAAGTTTTATTCATGATTTAAACAATTTAAATTTGTGGTGGTTATTAGTCGCTTTTGGCTGCATGTTTCTATCATTAGTATTTGAAGCGATAATTATTAAAGTATTTGTCCGAAGACAGGTGCAACATTATCCTTTTAGAGATGCGTTAAGAGTTCCGATGTTGGAACAATTATTTAATGGAATTACTCCATTTTCAACTGGAGGACAACCAGCACAACTTTTTGCATTAACCCAATCCGGAATTGACGCAGGTAGAGCTACATCCAGTACTTTAATGAAATTTGTTGTCTATCAAGCAATGATTGTAGTTAATTTTATTATTTGCTTAATTATTGGTTTTGAATTTATCGCAGAAAAAGTCCATATGCTTTCAATTTTATTGATCTTAGGATTTGTGGCTCATTTTGCCGTAATTGTTGGCTTGTTATTAGTGATGTACTGGTATAATTTTACTAAGAAATTAGTGGATATTTGTTTGAAACCAGTTTCTTGGATTAATCAAGAAAAACATCGCAAATGGCAAATGGTTTTAGAAGAAAAAATTCAAAACTTCTATGAGGAGAGTTTAGGCTTAAAATCAGATTGGAAGCTCTTATTGAAAGTTTGCATATACACATTGATCCAGTTGATACTGTATTATGCTATTCCATATTTTATTTTGTTATCTTTAGGTGTTACCAAAGCTAATGTAATTTTGGTGATTTCGATGCATGTGTTGATTGTAATGATTATATCGTTATTCCCAATTCCTGGAGGAGCAGGCGGAGCAGAGTATAGTTTTTCAATCATTTTTAGTAGTTTTATTGGTTCTGGGAGTAAATTAGTATTAGCGATGTTATTATGGCGTTTTGTAACGTATTATTTTGGGATGATTGCAGGATTAGTTGCCTTGTTAGTTGTTCCTAAAAAAGTTAAATACATTGAAAAAAAGTAAATTTTTAATAGTTTTTAATGTAAAAGCGTGTTAAACGTGATATTATCAAAAAGGTAGAAAAAAAAGAGATAAATCGGAAAGAAGAGGTGCCAGAATGGAAAATTCACAATTAGTTGCTATTATTACTCGTCTTGATGCAATGGCAAAGACAGAAAGTGATGAAATTCAAACACGTCGTTTTGAAAAAAATGGTGAAGAAAGAGGATTAGTACAATACGATCCAGCAACTTCAACTTATACATTAGAAGATATGTCAACTCATCAAAAATTTGGATATGATGATATTGATATGGCAGCAATGGACATTTACGACTTGCTTAACGACTAAATATTAAAAAAATATGAAGGATGGCTGTTTCTATTTAAAATTGCCATCTTTTTTATTATAATCACTATTGGATAAAGTTAAATATATGGAGGCAAAGACAGTGCGGTCAAAATTAAATAAAATCCAGGCAGCATTTAGTTCTCGAATTGGATTTTTTATTACTGTTTTAGTCTTATTTTGGCTAAAAACGTATATAGTTTATAATACTAAGTTTACTTTGGGTGTTAATGGAGGGATGCAGGAATTTTTACTTGCGCTCAATCCAATTCCATTTGCATTACTTTTATTTGGAATCGCCTTATTCTTTAAAGGTAAAAAATCATATTGGATTATGATTGTAATTGATTTAATCCAATCAATGTGGTTGTTTGCAAATATTTTATATTATCGCGAATTTTCAGATTTTTTGACAATGGGTGTTGTTAAATCTTCTGGATCGGTTTCGAATAACTTAAGTTTAAGTATTAGTCAGATTATTCATCCGGATGATTTTTTAGTGTTTTTAGATGTCATTATTCTAGCATTGCTAGTGACTTTTAAAGTTATTAAGCCTGATTTTAAAAAAGTTAATTATTGGGTTCCTACATCAATCATCATTGCTTCGATTGCATTATTTTTTGGTAATTTGGGATTAGCAGAAAAGGATCGTTCACAATTACTAACAAGAACATTTGATAACAACTATATCGTTAAGTACTTGGGGTTAGATTTTTTTGCGGGATATAGCACGTACCAATCACATAAAGAATCAACTACTAGAGCTAAAGCGAATAGTGGGGATTTAGACGATGTATTTAAGTTTGTTAAGAAAAATCGAACAGCGCCAAACGTCCAATATTTTGGTAAAGCTAAAGGCAAAAATGTCTTTATGATTCATTTAGAAAGTTTTCAACAATTCCTAATTGATTATAAAGTCAACGGGGAAGAAGTAACTCCTACAATTAACAAATTTTATCATGATCAAAATACAATATCATTTGATAATTTCTTTAATCAAGTAGGGCAAGGGAAAACTTCCGATGCGGAAACAATGTTGGAAACCTCGCTATATGGATTACCTTCTGGGTCAGTGATGACTTCATATGGAACATCAAATACATTCCAAGCAATGCCTGCAATGTTAGAACAAAGGGGTTATTCAACAGCTTCGTTCCACGGGGATGTGGGTAGTTTTTGGAACCGTGATAACACGTATAAATCATGGGGATACCAAAATTACTTTAGTAAGGACTACTACAAAGATAAAGCTGATTATGAAATTGGTTATGGTTTAAAAGACAAGATTTTCCTAAAACAATCGGTTAAATATATTGAACAATTACCACAACCTTTTTATGCAAAACTAATTACAGTTACTAATCATTATCCATACGAGTTAGACAAAAAAAACCAATCAATTGAAAAAACGACGACAAAGGATGCGACTGTAGATGGTTATGTTCAAACAGCGCGTTACTTAGATCAATCAATCGCTGAATTTATAGATTACCTAAAGAAAGCAGGATTGTATGATAACTCAATGATTGTAATGTATGGAGATCATTACGGAATTTCTGATAATCATCCAAAGGCAATTGCACAATTATTGGGTAAGAAATCGGTAAGTAGTTATGATTTGGCAATGTTCCAAAAGGTACCATTTATGATTCATATGAATGGGCTTCAAGGTGGAATTAACCATACTTACGGTGGCGAAATTGATGTTATGCCAACATTGCTAGATTTATTAGGTGTAAAAAATAATGACACTGTCCAAATGGGGCATGACCTATTATCAGAAGATGTAAATTCGATGTCTCAAACAGTTGCATTTAGAAATGGTAACTTTGTTTCACCAACATATTCTAAAATTGGAAGTAAGATTTATGATAATCAAGGTAAAGTTGTTACTGATAAACTAAGTAAAGAACAACAAAAGCAAGTCGATGAACAACAAGATTTTGTAAGTAATCAATTAGCGTTATCAGATAAAATTGTTACTGGGGATTTATTAAGATTCTATACACCAAAAGGATTTGATAAGGTTGATAAAACGAAGTACACATATAAAAAATCTGACGCTTTACGAAATTTGAAGAAGCAACAAAAGAAAGAAAAAACGAGTTTACTTTATAAAAATAAAGGGAAAACAACAGAAGACTTGTATCAAACGGACGCGCCTGAGTTGAAATAATTAAAAAGATTAGAGATTTATTGAATCTCTAATCTTTTTTATACAAGGAATTTATAGATCGTAAATGAAATTAGGTTTTTATCGATGTTAAGGTTGACGAATAAGAATTTTTCGTTTATATTAGTAAATTGTCAGTACGAATTGTTTATCAATTGGATTTTAAATTTATTTTTAAAATTTGTTTGACATAAGCTGTAAAAATTGGTAACATATTAAGCGTTGATATAAGACATTTGTTATCAACTTCATAATTTTTTTGAAAATTGTTGTTGACATCTGCTATCAACATGATATAATTAATATGTTATCAGGTGATGATAACTGATATA
>NZ_BAML01000012.1 GCF_000615845.1 Ligilactobacillus hayakitensis DSM 18933 = JCM 14209 | reverse complement strand
GTTATTTTCAAATTTTAAATACTTAATTGTCTGACTAGCAGCAACATTTAAATAATATACACGAGTTTTTTTATTTCGTCAACAAAAAATTTTTATTTTTTTTATTTTTTTATTTCTTAGTTTTTAAGCTTCTTTTTTGTATACAAAAAAAAGACAGAAGCATAATTACTTCTGTCTTAATTTCTTATTTATTATCGTCTGGTCTTAATGTTGGGAATAATAAGACATCACGAATTGATGGTGCATCTGTTAATAACATAACTAAACGATCAATTCCGATACCTAAACCACCTGTTGGAGGCATCCCGTATTCCATTGCTTCAATGTAATCTTCATCGATTCCTTCAGCTTCATCGTTACCTGCTTGGCGTTCAGCAACTTGAGCTTCAAAACGTTCACGTTGATCAATTGGATCGTTTAATTCTGTAAAGGCGTTTGCATATTCACGACCTAAGATAAACATTTCAAAACGATCTGTAAAGCGAGGGTCATCTGCATTCTTCTTAGCTAACGGTGAAATTTCTACTGGGTGACCATAAATAAATGTTGGATCAATAATCTTATCTTCGCAGAATTCTTCGAAGAACGCATTAATAATGTGTCCAACCTTCCAGTATTCTTCATAGTGAACTTTGTGTTCGTCAGCCAATGCACGTGCTTCTTGGATTGTCATTTCTTTCCAGAAATCTACACCTGTAACTTCTTTAATCATGTCAACCATGTGTACACGTTTAAATGGTTTGTTAAAGTCAATTTCTTGATTTTGGTATGTCACTTTACCGTCATCTGAAACAACGGCAACTGCAGCCTTGAAAATACCTTCTGTTTCATCCATAACATCTTTAAAATCAAAATATGCTGCGTATGATTCTAACATAGTAAATTCTGGGTTATGACGAGTGTCAATCCCTTCATTACGGAATACACGACCGATTTCATAAACTCGTTCCATTCCACCAACAATTAAACGCTTCAAGTGTAATTCAAGCGCAATACGAAGATATTGGTCAATATCTAATGCATTGTGGTGTGTGATAAATGGACGTGCAGCAGCACCACCAGCTTGGTTGTGTAATACTGGTGTTTCGACTTCTAAGAAGCCATTTGTATCTAAATAATTACGCACAGCAGAAATAATCTTACTACGGTTTTGGAAACGAGCGTAACTTTCTTTGTTTGTAATCAAGTCTAAGTAACGTTGACGGTAAATTTGTTCAACGTTTGTCAAACCGTGGAACTTATCTGGTAATGGACGTAAAGCCTTTGATAAGAATGTTAATTTAGTAACCTTAATTGTAAGTTCACCCATATCTGATTTGAATAATTCACCTTCGATACCTAAGTGATCACCTAAATCAGAGCGCTTGAAGATGTGGTACATTTCTTCGCCCACTTCATCTTTACGAATATAAAGTTGCATTCTTCCTGTACGGTCTTGCAAGTCAGCAAAACCTACTTTCCCTTTACCACGTTTTGCAACCATACGACCTGCAATTGTAGCCTTAACATCTAATTCAATTAATTCTTCTTTTGTTTTTTCTCCAAATTGTTCATGAAGTTCTTGGTTCAAATAATTTCGTTCAAAACGGTGTCCAAAAGGATCAATACCTTCATCACGTAATTCTTGCAATTTTTGGCGACGAACTTTTAATTGATCGTTCATTGATTGTTGATTAGCCATTAATAATCCTCTCTTTCCAATAATATTAATATCCAATAATACATTATAGCATATAAATCTCTAGGACTCTTAGATTTATTTCATCCTATTTGCCTTCACGTTCTTTGATATCAGCAAGAAATGCATCAAAAATCTTAATCATTTCTTCTTGTGTATCAGCTTCATTTAAAGCTGCTTTCACGCGAGCTGAACGTGAAATTCCTTTTAGATAGTATGCAGCTTGTGAACGGAATTCTCTTGGTCCCATTTTTTCACCTTTTAAGTTTACTAAACGACCTAGGTGTTCCTTAGCCACTTTAATCTTTTCTTCAGGCGATGGTTCTTCAATTAATTCCCCTGTTTCAAGATATGTGTTGATTTGTTTAACAATCCATGGATTACCTAAAGCTGCCCGTCCAACCATGACAGCATCAGCACCAACTTCATCTAACATGTACTTAGCATCTTGCGGAGTTCTAACATCCCCATTTCCAATAAATGGAATTTCAGTTAAGTTACTTGCAACTTTTTTCAATAAATCCCAGTCAGAATGACCCGAATAAAGTTGTTTTCTAGTACGTCCGTGCATTGCTAATGCGCTTGCTCCTGCTTCTTGGGCTGCTAAAGCATTTTCCACTGCTAAAATGTGATCTTCATCCCATCCTGTTCTCATCTTAACAGTTACAGGTTTATCAACAGATGTACTTACAGCTTTAACCATTTCATAAACCTTATCTGGATCTAATAACCACTTAGCCCCAGCATCTGTTTTAGTAACTTTAGGAACAGGACAACCCATATTAATATCAATAATATCAGTGCGAGTATTTTCCGCTACGAATTGGGCAGCTTCAACTAATGTTTCTTTACTCCCACCAAAAATTTGGATACTTGCTGGATGCTCGCTTGGATCCACTAGAAGCATCCCTAATGTTTTTTTGTTTCTAAATTGGATTCCTTTGTCAGAAATCATTTCGTTGACCACCATTCCGGCGCCAAATTCACGTGCAATCATCCGGAAAGCAACGTTAGTAACCCCAGCCATCGGAGCTACTACAACTTGATTGGGGATTACAATATCTCCAATTTTCCATTCCATATTTTATTCCTCCATTAATTTCTTGCGTCTTGCATAATTGTTGTTAATTCTTCTTCGTTAAATTGATATTTTGAACCGCAGAAATGACATACAGCTTCTGCTCCGTGATCTTTATCAATCATTTCTTGAATATCTTCTTTAGGAAGACTTGCTAAGGCAGTTGCAAAACGATCCTTTGAACAATCACATTCATAAGCAACCGGCATCTTATCTAAAATCTTCACTTCTTCTTTAGGGAAGATTTCAAATAGGATTTCTTCAGGACTCTTGTTTTGTTCATGCATCATTTCTGAAACCATTGGAAGTTGTGCTAATTTCTTTTCTAAATCATTTAAAACTTCTTCGGTTGCATCTGGCATAACTTGAATAATGAATCCACCAGCAGATCCAATTGAATTATCATCTTCAACAAAAACTGATAATCCAACGGCAGAAGGAATTTGTTCTGATTTGGCAAGGTAGTAAGTGAAGTCTTCTCCTAATTCACCTGAAACCAATGGCACTTGCCCTGTAAATGGTTGCTTTAAGCCTAAATCTTTTGTTACTGAAAGAAAACCACTTGTTCCAACTGCACCTTTAACGTCGATTTTGTGACTATCATTTAATTTCAAATGAACATGCGGATTTTGGACATACCCTTTAACTGTCCCTTTCGCATTTCCATCAATCACGATGCCGCCAATTGGTCCATCACCATTGATTCGTACTGTCATTTTTTCTTCATCTGATAATTCACCCGCAGCAATCATTAACGTTGCTACTAAACTACGACCAAATGCAGCAGAGGCCGCACTCCAAGTATCATGAATTTCTTGGGCTTTTTTTACGGTTTCTGTCGCATCAACGGCATATGCACGTAGTTGACCACCGTAAACTAAACTTTTTACTAAATAATCAGCCATATTTCTAACTCCTCAAATATATATATACGTCTATTTTATAACAAATAACATAAAAAATACTAACAAATTGCAACTTAAATGTATATAGTAATCATTTTTAAACCTAAAAAAAGAACCAGCATTTGACTGGTTCTTTGAAAACTTAATTATTCTTCATTGTTTTCTTTTTTAGGATAAAAAGTAACAACTTGATTATTTTCTAATTCTTCTTGCTTTTGCGCTTCTTTTTTCTCAGCAGCCTTCTTAGTTTCTTCGTAAGTAGCTGCCTTTTCACTAGGAAATTCATCTTCGTTAGCTGCTGGCATCTTACCAGTCTTAAATAAGCTAAGAATTTGTTTTTCATCAAGTGTTTCGAATTCAAGCAAGGCTTTGGCAATTGCTTCATGTTGCTCACGGTGGCTTTCGATGATTTCATGTGCTTGTTTCATCGCTTCACCAGTAATGCGCTTAACTTCTTCATCAATTAAATCAGCAGTTTTTTCTGAGTATGGAGCATTTCCAGCATATTGACCTGGCATAATGCTTGCATCCCCTTCATATTGTACTTGACCTAATTTGTCACTCATCCCGTATTGAGTAACCATTGCACGGGCAATTTGAGTTGCTTGTTGGAAGTCATTTGAAGCGCCAGATGATTGTTGGTCAAAGATAATTTCTTCAGCGGCACGTCCACCCATCAAACCAGCAATTTGATCTAAGAAATTCTTCTTAGAAACAATCATTTCATCTTCTTTAGGAAGCATAATTGCATAACCGCCAGCACGTCCACGTGGAACAATCGTTACCTTATGAACTGTACGCGCTTCGTTTAAGACTAAACCAATGATTGCGTGTCCGGCTTCGTGGTAAGCAACCGTTTCACGTTGATGCTTGCTCATAACTTTATCGCGTTTAGCTGGACCAGCAATTACACGATCTTCAGCTTCATAAACATCAGAAAAATCAATTTCCTTTTTGTCACGGCGAGCAGCTAATAAAGCAGCTTCGTTAAGCAAGTTTTCAAGGTCAGCCCCAACAAAGCCTGGTGTTTGCTTGGCAATAAGTTTTAAATCAACGTCATCTGCAAGTGGCTTGTTTTTAGCGTGAACTTTCAAGATTGCTTCACGGCCTTTAACATCTGGACGACCAACTAAAATCTTACGGTCAAAACGTCCTGGACGTAAAAGCGCAGGATCTAACACATCAGCACGGTTAGTAGCTGCAATTACGATGATTCCTTCATCACCTGAGAAACCATCCATTTCAACTAACAATTGGTTAAGGGTTTGTTCACGTTCATCGTGACCCCCACCGCCACCAGCATTATTGCTACGACGACGACCCACAGCATCAATTTCATCAATAAAGATAATTGATGGGCTGATTTCTTAGCGTTTTCGAATAATTCACGAACACGAGATGCCCCAACCCCAACGAACATTTCAACGAAATCTGAACCTGAAATTGAGAAGAAAGGTACACCTGCTTCACCGGCAACGGCCTTAGCAAGTAAAGTTTTACCAGTTCCTGGAGGTCCTTCTAATAAGACCCCAGCTGGAATACGTGCGCCTAATGCTGCGAACTTACGTGGATTACGTAAGAATTCAACAACTTCAACCAATTCTTGTTTTTCTTCTTCGGCACCAGCTACATCAGAGAAACGAACTTTATTTTTAGAACCATCAACTGGTTTAGTTTTGCTACTTGCGCTTCCAAATAAACCACGAGGGCCTTTGTTTCCTTGACCAGCTTGTCCCATCATCATGTAAAAGAAGAAAATAATAAAGACTAATGGTAAGAAATTCAATAATAATTGAATCCAAATACTACTTGATTCTTCTTCTTTAGTATTATTTTTAACATTATTTTTTTGTGCATAAGTTTGAATTTGTTTAACAGCTGCGTCATTCGTTAAGACGTTAGTTGTAAATGCTGTCGCCTTACCTGTACCCCCTGCTAAAGCACCTAATGAACTATCTGCTTTAATCTTCTTAGCATGACGGTATGTCCCCGTTACTTTATAAGTGCTTCCTGAAGGTTGCATGGTAAAGTCTTTAACATTATTTTTCTTCAACTCAGTCACAAATTGACTAGATTGAATTTGTTGGGTTTGTGTACTTTGCTTATCACCAAATAGATAATACAACATACCCATAATTCCTAGGAAAACAACAATGTAAAATAAACTTTGTCGAATAATCCCATTTCCTTTATTTTTCATAGGATACCTCCCAGTTCATTATTTATAAAGACTATATAAGTACTAATAATAGCACAAAAGCTTAATTTTGACCATTATTGACTATCTTAATTATTTTCGTAAACTTCTGGTTTTAATACTCCCACGTATGGCAAGTTGCGATAGACACCAGCGTAATCTAAACCATAACCAACGATAAATTCATTTGGCACTTCAAAACCAACGTAATCAGCTTTAATATCACCTTCTGTACGACGAGCTGGCTTATCAAATAAAGTACATACTTTAATTGAGTTTGCTTCTCTCATTGAAAGGATTTCTGTAATTCGTTGTAATGTTTTACCAGTATCAATAATATCTTCAACAATTAAAACATCACGGCCCTTAACTGATTTGTCTAAATCTTTGATGATTTTAACGTCTCCAGTTGAAACGGTCCCATCACCATAACTTGAAACGTCCATAAAGTCCATTTCTAAATATGTATCAATTTCTCTTACAAGATCAGTCATAAATAAAACTGCTCCCGTTAAGATGCAGACTACCAAAGGCTTTTTATCCTTATAATCTTCAGTAATTTGCTTACCTAATTTTGTTGTCATTTCACGAATTGCTTCTTCACTATAAAGCACTGACTTGATATCGTTATTCATTTTTTTACCTCTTTTCTTAATTTTTATTTTTTCGATAAATGAGTATGTATTGCATTTTATCATTAAGATTAAAGTGTGACAAATCTGTCTTCTTTATTCCTAAGACCCACAGGATTTCGTTACTTTCATTGGCAACAACCCAACTTTGTTCTCGGAGATTTTGGGGAATTTTTTCATCAATCAACATTTTTTTTAGTTTCTTTGTTCCAAATGAAAATCGTATCTTATCACCTGGCATTCGATGGCGTAATTTTAACTGCACTGGTTTTTCAAACGCAAGATATTCATCATCAGGTTGCAAATGTTTGATATCTGAAAAATATCCAATTTTTCCGTGCGCAACTTTTTGCCATTTATCAACGGTAAGTGAAATTACCTCTTGTTTTATATTAACTTTTTTTGTGGTATTTGTGAAACCAAAAACTGAATATTCTTGATAAAATTTAATATTTTTTTGAATATCAATTTCACCTTGAGGTTTTTGCTTCATTTGTAATACTTTTTTGACAAGCGTTAATTTACTTTGCTTTAATTCAAGGGATTCTTTTTTGAAAATCGCCCGCAACACCAAATCTTGCCACCGCTCATCTAATTTTAAAAAGTCATCTTTGCGATATTGATGGGGCTTAATTTGTAGGTCCTCAACTTTTTGAGTAGCTTGTTCATCAATAATTGAGACCATCGTATCAATTTGTTCGATATAATGTTGCACATGTTCTTGCAGTTGTTCTTGTTCTTGTTTTAACTGCGGAATTACCATATGGCGGAGGCGATTTCTAAAATATTCATCCGTTTGATTTGTCTCATCTTCAAAGTATTTAATTTGCTTTTTTTGCGCGTAATCATAGATTTCTGTTTTAGAAAATGGCAGCAATAAACGAATTAATTTGCTATTTTTAAAGTCTCTTTGAAATTTCAAAGCTTCAAGTTGGCTAATATCACCGCCACGCGTTAGCTTCATTAAGAAAGTTTCTACTTGATCGTCACCATGATGGGCCGTTAGAAGATATTGCGCATGGTATTTGTCTAAGACTTGCGCAAAAAAATCATATCTAACTTTTCTAGCGGCCGCTTCAATCCCATTTTTAGGATGGTCGCCTTGATTCCAAGTAAATGTTTCTAGCGTTAACTTATGGTTTTGGCAATAAGCTTTAATGAAGGCCGTTTCTTTTTGACTTTGGCTTCGCAATTGATGATCAATATAAGCAACGATAATTTGATATTGATATTGTGCTTGAAATTTCTCCAATAACGTTAACAAAACCATGGAATCAACCCCAGTTGAAACCCCAATCACTAGTTTTTTTTGTTGGAGCGCTAACTTCTTTAATTCTGCCTTAAATTTTAATTCTAACTTTTTGACCATAACTAGTACCTCGATACAAAAAACGAGACGCCATACTTCAAGTACAGTGTCTCGTTATCTTTTTAACTACGGCGTCCGCCGCGGCCGCCACGTTTTCCTTCTGTATTACGTTTCAAGGAAGTTAAGCGTTCATCACTTTCCTTCAAGAATCCTGCTAATAAAGAATCAAAATCTTTTTTCTTATTGTCGTCATGCTTAGGTTTAAATGAGCCACCATTCGACTTGTTGTGCCCCTTATTACCGCCTTTAAAACCATCTTTTTTAAAACGACCATTTTCTTGGTTATCTTGGTTGCGTGGACGACTTTGACGTTGTGGTTTTTCTGAAGCTTGCTTAATTGATAAAGCTACCTTACCATCGTCACCAACTGAAAGTACTTTAACTTGCACTTCATCTCCCACTGATAAAACATCATTAATATCTTTAACGAAGCCATTTGAAACTTCACTAATATGAACTAAACCATTTTGCTTATCTCCTAAGTCAACAAATGCTCCGAAATTTGTAATTCCAGAAATCTTTCCGGGAAGTTTTGCCCCTACTTCAATAGACATAAAAAGTAATATCCTCCTTGATTCATCTACCATTCAGTATATCACGCACATCTTAATATTTATACCATTCTTTATAATTTTTATTTAATTAATTATTAGTATATGTGCTAATTTGATTATCTTTTTTTAATGCATCGGTCGGTAAATTATAAATTATTTCACCTTTTTTCGAATAAGAGTACTTATCACGAATGACCTTTTCAATATAATCCAGATTATTTAATTGTTTAACTTGCTCTTTTAAATCTTTTTGGCGATCTTTTTTATTTTCTAAACGTTTTTCTTGCTGAGCAATTTGTCGTTTCAAAACAACTGTTTGTCGATAATTAGTAACCATTTTTAAAATTGAAACTAAGGTTATAATCACCACAATCGTAAGTAATGCCTTCCGTCCAAAACGATAATTTTGGATAGCACGTTGTTGATTTTTAAGTTCTTTTTGCTTAGATTGTTGACTTCTGAAATATTCATTATCTAAAATCTTAATCTTACTATCTCGTTGTGGCCTCACCAATTGTTCTCCTTTCCGACGTGTGTTAAACGTTTTAATTATAGCAAAAATTTATTGATTTGATACTTTAGATTGCAAAATCTTCTTTGTATTCTTCTGCAATCACTTCAAATAAATCTTGGGCTTCATTTTTCTTCGTTGTATCTTTAATATCCAAGACTTTAACGGTTAAGGTCTTGTTTCCAAAATTAATTACCAACTCGTCGCCAATGCTAACATTCGTACTTGATTTAGCAACTTTACCGTTGACTGAAATCCGACCTTGATCAGAGATATCTTTGGCTACACTACGACGTTTGATAATGCGTGAAATTTTTAAATATTTATCTAATCTCATTTAATTCACTCATCCCTATTTAATCTATTCATTATTATACCTTGCTTACGACGGATTTAAAATAGCTTTAATCTTAATATTTTCTATAAATTATTGACTATCTTTAGAATTTTTTTGCCTCCTGGCATGTTAGAAATTTCTAGCGGCGTAAAAATTTTTAATTTCAAAGCCATATAAACAAAAACCCCTGCCCCAATGGGAATAGCTAACAATAACACTACTCCGCTTTGTAAGCGGCCTGGATTAATTACCATTTCAATTATGTTCGCCATCATTTTTGTTACCACAAACATTAAGCCACAACTGATGATTAACTTACTTAAAAAACGCTCTTCACCGATTAAATCTTTGACTGCAATCGAACTAGCCTTCATCAAATATATTACTGCAAAAAATAAACTCAAAACGGTCGCTTCACTTGCGGCGATAATCCCCAAGAAATGCAAACCGATTACATTCAAGCAATATTTGCTTACTAAACCGATAAATAAGGCCCACAACAAAACTTTAAATTCCTTTAAACTTTGTAACATCGAGCTGTAGGTATTGATAATTGTCATAAAAATCACACTTAACACATAAATTGCAATCACCTCACTCAAAGCTCGACTTCCAAACAATAAATGGTTGATTTGCGGCATCAAAGCCACCATTCCAATAGTTGCCGCGCTTCCGATTCCTAAGCTTACCTTCATTACCATCTTCGCTTTTTGCTTAAAATCATGCTGCTTATTTTGTTCCAAAGCCTGCGTTAAACTTGGCAATAGTGACGAAGCAAAACTCACTCCAATCACTAAACCTAACTGGACAAGCGGTTGAGCACGATCATAAGTTCCTTTTAAATTCTTAGCGACGGTTTCAGATAAGCCATAACTTTGCAGGCCATTTTTAATCGTAAACGAATCAATCAGCTGCATTAAAATCATTAACGAAACAAAAAAGCAAAGCATCATTCCTTCAGTTAAAAGCCGCTGAATTAAAATGCGGTACTTAACAACACTTTTAATTTTTGGCTTATTTAACTGCATGAAAAATTTCCCTAGATAAATAACTGCTGCTAATCCGCCTAAAAAAGAACTCGTCATCGCTAGCGTTCCCATTTTATAAACCGACCAGTGATATGTGACCGCCATTATCGCCACCATAATAATGACAAACACTCGGACGATTTGTTCAAGGACTTGTGAGATTGCGGTAGGCACCATTTGGAGATTGCCTTGGTAATAACCGCGACTTACAGATAAAAATGGCATCAATAAAAACATCCATGCCACACTTTTTATTAGCGCATCTAATTGTTTATCTCCCATTAAGGTTGCTAGAAAACTTGCTGATAACTGTAATCCTCCAAAAATTAGCACTGAAAAAAACGCCAATATTAAAAAAAGTTGTTTAGATATGGCTAACTTTTGTTCTTTAGATTCTTGTTCAGCAATTATCTTAGAAATAAAAATGGGAAAACCACTCAAAGCAAAGGTCATCCCAATACCATAAAGCGGATAAATTTGTTGATAAACATAAAAACCTTCATTACCAACTAAATTTTCTAAGGGAATCCGGTAGGTTGCGCTTAAAATTTTAGCAACCAAAGCGGCCACTGATAAAACAACTGCTCCTTGCATCATGTTATACGCGTTATTTTTCATTATTTTCATCCATTTCCTCAGCTAAAACCGCTAATAATTTTTGTAATTCAATTAAGATCTCTGAATCCCCCATTTTAGGTTGAATAACCAATTTTAATTTAAAACTCCCATTTTCTTCGCCCACAGTCGCATTATATTGGCTAGCTGCGGTCGCTTTTAATAACTGTTTTGCTGATAATTTTTGGCTCGCAACTTTTGATAAAGTAACTAAGATTTGATCTTTAGTTTGTTTTATCTTATCAACTAAAGCTAAATCTGCTTGCATTTTAACCACGCTAACTTCTAGTAAATTAGCTACTTCATCTGGATAATCTCCGAAACGATCGATTAAATCTTCTTGAATTTCAATATATTGTTCTTTATTTTCTAATTGGCGTAAACGCTTATAAATTTCAATTTTTTGCTTTGGATCTTCGATGTAACTTGTTGGCAAATAAGCTTCGATATCAAGGATAATTTCAGCATTACTCTTCTTGCGAACTTTCTTGCCTCGTTTTTTAGCAACGGCATCGTTCAGCATTTGGGTATACATGTCATATCCAACCGAATCAATAAAGCCATGTTGTTGCTTTCCAAGTAAATTACCCGCACCACGAATCGCTAAATCTCGCATGGCAATCTTAAAACCAGAACCCAATTCCGTGAAATCTTTAATTGCTTCTAAGCGTTTTTCGGCCACTTCTGTTAAAACTTTGTTTGGTTGATACATGAAATAAGCGTAGGCGATGCGGTTAGAACGGCCAACTCGCCCTCTTAATTGGTAAAGTTGTGAAAGTCCCATCCTATCGGCATTATCAACGAACAATGTATTTACATTTGGAATATCAACCCCAGTTTCTATGATTGTTGTGGTAACCAAAACATCATATTGTCCTTCGATAAATTCCATTAAGATCCGCTCTAGTTGTAATTCCGTCATGCGCCCATGAATGTATCCAATTCTAGCTTCTGGAACCATATCATTTAATTCAGCCGCAACACTTTCGATATCATCTACACGATTATGCAAGTAAAATACCTGCCCATCTCGTTTCATTTCCCGTCTAATCGCATCTGCAATCACCGCATAATTTTTCTCAATTACAAACGTTTGAATCGGATAGCGGTTTTGTGGTGCGGTTTCAATTACTGATAAATCACGTACCCCTAACATTGACATGTTTAAAGTTCTAGGAATTGGTGTTGCGGTTAACGTTAAGACATCCACGCTTGATTTTAATTCCTTCAAACGTTCTTTATGTTTTACACCAAAGCGTTGTTCTTCATCAATAATCAATAAACCAATATTATTGAATTTAACATCTTTTGATAATAATCGGTGCGTTCCCACAATAATATCAAGTTTCCCGTCTTTTAAAAGTTCAAGCGTTTGTTTAACTTCTTTTGCGGAATTGAAACGTGAAAGAATCCCAATTTCAACGGGAAAATCTTCAAATCTGCGCGCCATTGTATCGTAATGTTGTTGTGCTAAAACAGTGGTTGGTGCTAAAAATGCAACTTGTTTGCCATCTTGAACTGCTTTAAAGGCCGCCCTTAGCGCCACTTCAGTCTTTCCAAACCCAACGTCACCAATCAAAAGACGATCCATTGGCTTGGGTTTTTCCATGTCTTTTTTAATTTCTGCGGTACTGCGAAGTTGATCATCAGTTTCAGTATATGGAAAGGCATCTTCGAATTCGCGTTGATAAGCATCATCTTTTGAAAAAGCAAAGCCTTTTTCTGCTTCTCTTTTAGCATAAAGCTCTACTAATTCATCGGCGATATCTTCAATCTTACTTGCAACGCGACTCTTAGTTTTCTTCCATTCCGTCCCCCCTAATTTATTGATTCTTGGGGTTTTTGATTCTGAAGCCACATATTTTTGGACCTTATCGAGTTGATCAACTGGGATAAAAACTTTAGCATCGTTTTGATACATTAAAGTTAGATAATCGCGGTGTTTGCCGGAAACTTCAAGTGTTTGCAATCCCATGTAACGCCCAATCCCATGATTTTCATGAACAACATAATCGCCTTCTTTTAAATCGGTATAACTCTTCAAGCGTTCCGTATTACTCATCGTCATGCGTTTGGGTTGTTTTCTTTTGGCATGCGCAAATAATTCATTTTCCGTTAAGAAAATTAAATTCCCTAATGGAAATTCGAAGCCTTCGTTCAGATAGCCTTCAACTAATTGAGCGACTTTAGGCTTGATATCTTTTTGGGTTGTTAAAATGACATTCATATCAAAATCTAACAAGGTTTGTTCGATTTTATTAATTCGTTCTTTATCTCCCACTAAGATAACAACTGTTTGTCCTTGCTTTTCAAACCGGCTCATTTCCGTTTTTAAAAGTGGCATTTGTCCAAAGAATTTTTGAACTGAACGCGTCTTGACATCAATTAAAGAAGTAAACTTTAATCTCCCCATCCCTTTTTGAAGAAGTGTTAAAAAGACACGCGATTGCTTGATTTTCTTTTCGACATCTTTAATTTCTGGTAAAAACTCGACGTCATTTAATAATGAATTATTACTAATTTTTTCTTCAAACCATTGCTCTTTGGCCGCAGTTAATTCGCGTTGTTTTTCTAATAAATTGGGATAATCATCGAACATAATCAAAGCAGATTCCGGCACATAATCTAAAATTGTAGCGGGCTTTTCTAAAATTTCTGTTGCATATGGTAAATAATCCAACTTGATAAAGCCGGCTTCTAAATCTGCCAACATGGGTTGAACATGATTTTCTAAATTTTTTTGTTGTTCAGCAGATAACTTTTTAATTTGTTGTTGATAACGTTTTTGGAGGTTTGCTTTTGCAACTTGTAACTGTTCTTTTGATGCAATAAAGTCTGTTGCTGGAGTTAATCGTAAATGTTCAATGTTTTCAATACTTCTTTGATTGGCTAAATCAAAAGTTCTCATGGAATCAACTTCCACATCAAAAAAGTCAATCCGCACTGGATTTTCTTGGTCAAGTGGGTAAATATCAACAATTGATCCGCGAATCGCAAAATCTCCAGGCGCATCAACTAAATTATGGCGTTCATATCCCATTTCGGTTAATCTTTTTTCTAAATCTGATAACTCAAATTCATCACCTAAAACAAATTCAAGAACATGTTTTTGCCAAAATTCAACTTGTGGTAAAGGACGTTGAATAGCCGCAACTGTTGTCACGATAATGACCGGCTTTTCTTCTTTTAATGCCGTCATTGCTTGAATTCTTAATGACCGATTTTCAGGCGAACTTGTTGCCATTTGCGCTAACAACATGTCTTCAACAGGAAACAAATATACTTGATTTTCATCTAATAAATTACTTAAATCACTTACAAGGGCTTGCGCTTTATATAAGTCATCTTCGATCAATACCATTGTTGCTTGTTTTTCTTTAAAAATTGAAGCTAACAACATTGTTTTGGCTGACCCCATTAAGCCTGAAACTAAATGGCGGCCATTTTCATTTAAATTTCCAATCCAATCCTTAATTTCCGGAACTTCTAAAAAAATCTTTTGTAATTCCATACTTTTTCCTTCTATTTTTTGTTAAATTGATTCATTGTCTTCATAAAATCATCATTTTCAATCCAATGATTTAATGCGCCAATGGCTTGATCAATTCCTTCGTTTAAAGGTGCAATTTGATCGGCTTTAAATGGTGAAAGCACCCAATCAACCACTGACATTTTTTGTGGATGATCGATTCCGACACGTACACGCTTGAACTTATCTGTGCCTACATGCGCGATTAATGATTTAATTCCATTGTGACCGCCAGCAGAACCTTTTTGACGTAAACGTAATTTCCCAACTGCAAGATCCATATCATCGTAGCAAACAATAATATCTTCAACGTCAATGTCAAAATAGTCCATTAACGGACGGACACATTGCCCTGATTCATTCATATAAGTTGTAGGCTTAACGATTAAAACTTTTTGCCCATCAATAAATGTTTGGGCAACGAAGCCTTTAAATTTTTCTTTGTTTTCAAATGTGGCATTATGTTGCTTAGCAAATTCATCCACGACCATAAAACCAACATTATGTCTTGTTGCTTCATATTTTTTTCCAATATTTCCTAAACCGACAATCATTTTCATAAGTTTTCTTGTCCCTTCAAAAATTTTTCAAAATTAATTTAATACGCAAAAAAGGCTGGATAATCGCATTGTTTACCCAGTTTTCCTTCGCTTATTGGCCTCAGTATAACATATTTTAGGAAAAAATTATTTTTTAATGCCCCCTTTTTATCAAAAACATGTTATACTAAATTCGTAAAAAGCTTATTTATGAAAGGATGAAGTACTGTGTCAAAAACACAAAATCATCAAAAAGTTATTTTAGTCGGTGACGGCGCTGTAGGTTCAAGCTATGCATACGCAATGGCTTTACAAGGAATCGGTGAATCATTTGGTATCGTGGACGTTGTTAAAGAACGTACTGAAGGTGATGCCCTTGACTTAATCGATGCAACAGGTTTTAACCAACCAAAGAACATCTATGCTGCAGACTACTCAGACTGCGCTGATGCAGATTTAGTTGTTATTACTGCTGGTGCACCTCAAAAACCAGGTGAAACTCGTTTAGATCTTGTTAACAAGAACTTACGTATCTTATCAACAATCGTAAAACCAGTTGTTGACTCAGGTTTCGACGGTATCTTCTTAGTTGCTGCTAACCCAGTTGACATCTTAACTTACGCTACATGGAAATTCTCAGGATTCCCTAAGCACAAAGTTATTGGTTCAGGTCCATCATTAGATACTGCACGTTTACGTGTTGCTTTAGCAGACTTAACAGGTATCAAGGATCCTAAGTCAATGCACGCATACATCTTAGGTGAACACGGTGACTCAGAATTTGCAGCTTACTCAGCAGCAACAATCGGTGGTCGTCCATTCTTAGCATGGGCTGAAGAACACGGTGTTACTAAAGAACAATTAGACAAGATTGAAGATGACGTACGTCACAAAGCTTACGAAATCATCAACCGTAAAGGTGCTACTTTCTACGGTGTTGCTGCAGCTCTTGCACGTATTTCAAAAGCTATCTTACGTGATGAAAACACTGTATTACCTGTTTCAGCATACATGGAAGGTCAATATGGCTTAAACGATATCTACATCGGTACTCCAGGTGTTGTTAACGGTGAAGGTTTGAAGGAAATCATCGAAGTTCCTTTAAACGAAGAAGAACAAGCTAAGATGACTAAATCAGGAGAAACTTTGAAGAAAGTTTTAAACGATGGTTTAAAAGCTCTTGAAGAAGACAAATAATTAAGCTTTTGTTTTCACGAGGTCGGATTTATTCCGACCTTTTTTTATTGTCATCATTATTGAGCTTTGCCTAATTTTTATGGTATGATATTACATATGTTTTTCAGAAATAAGGGGGTAGAATTGATGATTTTAAAATCTCTAATCAAGCACAAAGAAGAGTTAGTTACAGTATCTGAAAATGAAACCATTTTAGATGCACTCAATAAATTAGAAAATGCTAATTTCCGTTGTGTTCCCATTCTTGATAAAAGTGGCAAAATCTTCCGCGGTAATATCTATAAGATGCATATTTACCGTCACCAAGCTCGGGGCGGGAATATGGATCTACCAGTTACTTATCTTTTGAAGAATGCGACAAAGTTCATTTCCATTAACGCGGCATTTTTCAATATCTTTTTTACAATTAAAGATCTCCCTTATATCTCTGTTTTAGACGAAGAAAATAACTTCTACGGGATTTTAACGCACAACTCCCTCATCAAAATGCTATCGCGCTCTTGGAATGTTGATGTTGGTAGTTATGTCCTTTCAGTTCTATCAAATGGCGAACGCGGTGATTTAATGAAAACCTCTAAAATTATTACCAAGTATACTGACATTGCATCATGTATTTCCCTTGGATTTCGTTCATGCGATCATATGCATCGCACCCTTTTTACCCTTCCATCAGGAGTTGAAGAAAGAACTTTGAATAGAATTGTTAATAACCTTGAACGTAAGGGATTCGAAGTTGAAGAAATCGAAAATTTATCTAGCAACTTTTAAATAACCATAAAAAAAAGGAACTCGGAAAAATCCGAGTTCCTTTTTACATTGCACGTAAACGTGCGATTCGTTTGTCGGTTGCTGGATGAGAATCAAATAGACTTTGCCATGACATTCCTTTAAAAGGATTAGCAAAATACATTGACGCACTACTTGGATCAGCTTGCGTCATTGGTTCTGAAGCCGTAATCTTCTCAAGTGCTCCAATTAAACCTTGGGGATTTCTTGTGAATTCTACGGCAGTTGCATCCGCTAAATATTCACGATTTCTTGATAATGCCATTTGTGCCATTGAAGCAGCAATAGGCCCTAAGATAATGGCTACAATGGCTAACACCATTGCAATAAGTTGTAAGCCGCCGTTATCACGGTCATCGTCACGATCACGGCGATATCCGCCCCACCATAAAGCATTTTGCCCCCAGTTAGCAAGAAAAGAAATTACTGCGGCTAAAGCCATGGCATAGGTTTGTAAGCGAATATCGTAATTACGGACGTGCGCCATTTCATGCGCCATCACCCCAGTTAATTCTTCGCGGTTTAAGCGTTCTAAAATCCCGGTTGTTGCGGCTACTGCAGCATGTTCAGGATTTGGCCCTGTGGCAAAAGCATTGGGACTGGGATCGTCAATGACAAAGACCCGCGGCATGGGAACATTTGCGACCATTGCCATTTCTTCTACCACATGATATAAGGTGGGGGCTTGTTGTTCGGTAATTTCAACGGCATTATTCATTGACATGACAACATCCGTTGATTGTCCTAACATGATTGCCATGTAGACTAAACCAACAACTAAAGCAATGATAACTCCAAGTTTAGCGCTTCCCATAAAAGCATAGCCCATTAGTGCTCCCAAAAATCCCACTAAAAAAATAAATCCAGCCATCACAACGACGGTTTTTCGTTTATTGCGGGCAATTTGTTGGTATAACATCTACTCACCTCATTAGAATTGTACTTTTGGTGCTACCTTTTCTTCTTGCGGTGTTTCTAAGTAGTTAACCTTAGTAAATTTGTGCATCTTAGCCACCATATTTGATGGGAAAGTCACAAGTTTTTGATTGTAAACAGCAGCTGAACTGTTAAATAATTGACGTGCATACGCAATCTTGTTTTCAGTTGTTGTTAATTCTTCTTGTAAATTCAAGAAGTTTTGGTTCGCCTTCAAGTCTGGATAACTTTCAGCAACCGCAAAAAGCGACTTCAATGAGCCAGAAAGTTGATCAGACATTTGCATTAATTGATTAGCGTCAACATTATCGGGTAAGTTAACCATTTGATTTCTTGCTTCAACCACTTGGCTTAATGTTTCTTGTTCGTGCTTAGCGTAACCTTTAACTGTTTCAACTAAGTTAGGAATCAAATCATTACGACGTTTTAATTGGACGTCAATTTGACTCCATGATTCTTCTGTATTAATCTTAGCTTTTTGTAAGCCGTTGTACATTCCGATATATACAAGGACTAAAACCACTAAGACTGCAATAACGATAATTGCTGTCATTATCAAAACCTCCTAATATTATATAAGCTTATCTTACCAAAATTATTTATTTGTTTAAAGAAATCGTCACTTTCTTTAAGAAAAATATAACTATTCTTTGGCAGCTTTCATCGCTTCCACATTAGCTTGTTTAAAATAAACTTTCTCAGCGTTACTATAAAAAATATCCGCTAATTCTGCAGCTGAAAAAATCCCACTTTCTTCTAACCATGAATAAAGCTGTTCATATTGATTAAAGGTCGCTGACCAAGGTGAGTCAGTGCCCCACATAATTCTTTTAACTCCTAAAATTTCTTTGGCTAACTTAACATCTTGTTGGCATTTAATAAATGGATAAGCCTCTGGTCCTTGTTCTTGTTCAATATCTTGAATTGCAGAAATATCCACATAGATGTTGGCATATGGAGCGAATTGATTCAAAGCACTGGTTAAAATTTGTGGATTATCAGCATCTGGAAACGATAAATGACAAACGACAAAATCCACATGTGGATAACGTTTAGCTAAAGCTACAATTGCTTCTGGTTGATAACTGACTTGTTGATAATTTCCATAATCAACCGTCACCACAAAGCCTTGATATTGGGCAATGTAGTGGATAATTTGTTGAATTTTAGGATTATTTGCCAATGAAAATGGCTGATGGAACCCATGTAAGCCCCCGCCTTGACTGATTTCAAATTTAATGGCGCGAAAGCTAATACTTCTACATGTCTTTTCACAATTTCCATCGCATTATCCACAAACGGATCTAAGGCAAATGCCGCAATGAATTGCTCTGGATATTTTTTTACTGTTTGATATGAATAATAATTTTGATAACCATTTAAAGTTCCTTGTAGTAATACGGCTTTTTTAACATCGTTAGCTTCCATTACTTCAAGCGCTTTTTCCATTAAGAAGTTTTCTTCTCCCCAACCATCTGGAATCAACTTAATTATTTCCCCATCATCCCAAATAGCCTTTCCCTTACCAAGCGGCGTCAATCTTCCTTGACCTTTAGAACCGGCAATGGCCTTAACCAAATGCAGATGTGCATCTATTTTTTTCATTAAAAATCCCCCTTTTCCATACAAAAAAAGACTGGGAATTTCTTCCCAGCCTTAAGCGACAGTACTGTTTCCAGTAAGCTAGTGCAGTTCACATCTACACTAAGCAAGTACATCACAATCCGGTGATATTCGTACTCTGTCTATGAAAAATAATCACTTGTCGCCGCAGCGAAACAATCAAAAGATTGCCTGATTTTTCTCGACTCATCGCATACTTTAATTCTAGCGCACTTTAACTTAAATTGCAAACCTTATTGCAATGTCATTACCATTTTATGGTGGGCAATTCCGGCATCTTCAAAGCCTTCTCCAACTACCTTAAAGCCTAATTTCACATAAAATTCTTGGGCTTGATCTTGAGCGCCTAAATTGATTTCAGTTACTTGGGCTTTTTTAGCATCTTCAATAATTGCTTTAATAATTTGTGAGCTGAATCCTTGCTTTCTAAATGCTTCGATAGTTGCAACTCTTTGGATATGCCAAGCACCATTTTCTTCAACTGTTACGCGCGCACAGCTGACTGCTTTTTCATTAATATAGCCGCAATAATACATTGGGCCTTCTTCGCCTTCAATTTCTAAATCAATTGGAACGTTTTGTTCTCTCACAAAAACATCTTCTCGAATTACTAAACAATCACGATAAACTTGTGATGATAATTGATTCGATTTTTCTATGTCTAACATTAAATCATCCTTAAAAAAAATCATTGAATTTCCATTTTAATAAAACTATAATGGACTTGTAGATAAGATTATTCTACACTATTTTGAATTTCATGAAAAGAGGCGACAAGTATGGCTCAAAAGTTGAGTAAGGAACAACGCAAGGCCATGGCTCGCAAAGCTATGGAAGCTCGTGCTAAAAATCCTAGCAGACCTCATGTTTCTGGATTTGCCAAGATCGACGCCGATGCCAAAAGCTTGCGCGATTAATCATGAAATTAAAAAATCCGATTGGACGTTTGTTTTTCAACAAGTTTCCAACCGGATTTTTTTAATTATCAAATTGACTATTGTAAAGGTCTGCATAGAATCCTTGTTGTTGCATTAAGGATTCATGATTTCCTGTTTCTAAAATATGCCCGTGATTCATCACAATAATATTATCGGCATCTTGTATCGTTGATAAGCGATGCGCTACCACAAAACTTGTACGGTTATGTAATAACTTGTCCATGGCTTTTTGAATCAAGACTTCTGTTCTTGTATCAACTGAACTTGTCGCTTCATCTAAAATCAAGATTTCTGGATCTGCTAAAAAGGCACGCGCAATCGTAATTAATTGTCGTTGTCCTTGAGAAATATTAGATGCCGCTTCATTTAAAACCGTATCATATCCATCAGGTAATTGGCGCACAAACGTATCCACGTGTGCTGCTTTAGCGGCTTTAATGACTTCTTCTTTACTTGCATCAGGGCGACCGTATTTAATATTGTCATAAATACTTCCCGTAAATAACCAAGTATCTTGCAAGACCATTGAAAAATGGCTACGTAAATCTTCACGTTTCATTTGATGCGTATCTTGACCATCAAGATAAATATGCCCACCTTTAAGATCATAGAAACGTTCTAATAAATTAATTAAGGTTGTTTTCCCAGCTCCTGTTGGACCAACAATCGCCACTTTTTGTCCCGCTTGAACTTGAAGGTTAAACCCATCCATCAATAACTTATCATCCGTATATCCAAATTGAACATCTTTAAATTCAATTTTTGCTTGGCTATCAATGCTTTTAGCTTCGGCTTGGTTTTTAGGTTGTGGCATTTCTGGTTCATCTAAAACTTCAAAAATCCGTTCTGCTGAAGCCACTGTCGCCTGAATTGTATTGGCAATATTAGCAATTTGCGTAATTGGTTGTGAGAATTGGTTAACATATTGCAAGAAAGCTTGCACATTCCCCAAAGTAACTTTTCCACTTGCGACTTGGATTCCACCAACAATCGCAACGGCAACATAACCTAAATTTTTAACCATCATTGTCAATGGCATAATTAAGCCTGAAATAAATTGGGCTTTCCAAGAACTTTGATAATAGCGTTGGTTTTCTGCTTCAAAATTCTTAATGGATTCATCTTCTTTATTAAAAGCTTTAATCACACTTTGACCAGCAAAGTCTTCTTCAACTTGATTATTAATTAGCCCCAAACTTTTTTGTTGCGCAGCAAAATACTTTTGTGACTTAGGTGCAACAATGCCCACAACCACAAAACTTAGCGGTAACATTAGTAATGCAATTAAGGTTAATTTCCAACTAATGCTAAACATCATCACTAACACACCAATAAACGTCACAATACTTGTCACAAATTGAGCTAAACTTTGTTGCAAAGTCCCGGCGATATTATCCATATCATTAACCGCACGTGACATAATATCTCCATTTTGGTGAGTGTCATAATAGTTAATTGGCAAGCGTTGCATCTTAGCTTTGAATGCTTTTCTTAAGCGATACACAATCTTTTGTGACACATTGGCCATAATTAATTGTTGACCAATCGCTAAAGCTGCTGAGATAAGATAAAAAGCTCCAACTGTGAGTAAGATATGTGTAATCCGCGTAAAATTAATGGGATAATGACTCATTGATTGTTTACTTGCCATCCCCCGTTTAATTCCAGCATAAATCTCGGTTGTCGCTTCCCCTAAAACCTTAGGCGTTACAATTTGAAAAATTGTTGATCCGATTGCAAAGACAAAAACTAAAGCAAACATCCATTTCCAAGGGCCCATAAATTTAATTAAGCGTTTTACGGTTCCCCAAAAATCTTTTGCGCCTTCAAAATTTTTCTTTCCGTGCATTATGCTTCACCTTCTTTCAACTGTGATTTCACAATTGTTTGATAGACTTCATTTTCCGCCATTAATTCTTCGTGCGTTCCTTGGCCGACAACTTTACCATCGTCTAGAACCAAGATTTTATCGGCATTTGTAACAGTTGAAATTCTTTGAGCAACGATAACCATCACTTTTTTCGATAGTTTTTCATCATCTTTTAATGCTTGACGTAACTTCGCATCGGTCTTGAAGTCTAAGGCTGAAAATGAATCATCAAAGACGTAAATTGACGCTTCTTTAATAAGGGCGCGGGCAATCGCCAAGCGTTGCTTTTGCCCCCCAGAAAAGTTATCCCCGTTTTGTTCCACGGTTGCATCTAACTTACCCTCTAATTCCATTACGAAATCCTTAGCTTGGGCAATTTCTAAAGCTCGCCACATTTCTTCATCAGTCGCATCTGCTTTTCCGTATGCTAAGTTTGAGCGAATAGTTCCTTTAAAGAGCACTGCTTTTTGTTGAACAAAGGCCACTTTTTCATGTAAGGCTGCTTTTTGATATGCCTTAATATCTTGGCCATCAACTTTAACACTTCCGTTAGTTACATCATAAAAACGTGGAATTAAGTTAATTAAAGTTGATTTTCCTGAACCAGTTCCCCCAATTAAAGCTAACGTTTGTCCGCCTTTAACGCTCGTTGAAAAACGCTCAAGGGCTTCTTTTTCCGCTCCAGGATATCTAAATTCGACATTCTCAAAACTTAGTTCTGGATTAGCATCTTGATTGGTTTGAGTAAGTTCTGGTTCAATAATTGAATTTTGAGTTTCTAAAACTTCATTAATTCGCTTAGCTGCGGCTGCCGCACGAGGAACGAAAACAAAAATCATTGATAACATCATAAATGAAAATAAAATCATTGATGCATATGTCATAAATGAAACTAAGTTTCCAACTTGCATGCTTTTATCAGCAATCATATGCGATCCAAACCACACAATTCCAATGTTAGTCGCATTTAAGATAATTGTCATGAATGGAAAGAGCAATGAAACAATACTAAAAACGCGAATCCCCGTTTTGGTATAGTCTTGATTAGCTTGATCAAAACGTTTTTGTTCCCGTTCATCTTGACGAAAAGCGCGAATAACTCTCACACCAGTTAAACCTTCACGAAAAACTAGGTTTATCTTATCAATTTGCTTTTGGAGTTTTTGGAATAATGGTACGGCATAATACATTGCTACTCCCACGACTACTAATAAAATTGGAATGGCAATTAAAAATAAAATCGTTAAGCGTTTTTCTGTAAAATAGGCCATAAAACTAGCCCCAAATAACATTAGCGGTGCCATCAACATCATTCTTAACATCATCACCACGACATTTTGTAATTGTAAAACGTCGTTAGTTGTCCGAGTAATAAGTGATGACGAACCAAATTTTTCAACTTCATTTCCCGAAAAATTAATCACATGTTTAAAAATTTGGCTGCGTAATTTAGCCCCTAATTTTTGAGCTTGGGTGGAAGCAAAATAAACATTTCCACTTGAAGCTAAAATACTTAAAATTGACAAGCCTAGCATCGCTAAGCCAATGTGGATAATATAATTAATATCCCCTTTCGCAACCCCATAGTTAATCAGATTTGAGGTTAATTTAGGCAATGACAAGTCCGAAATAACTTGTAAGCCTAAAAAAATGATCGCGCCTAAAACAGGCAAAATTTCTAAATTCTTTTTGAAAAGTTTTAACATTTAATTTCCCCCTTCCTTTGAAAATCCATGTTCAAACAATTCTAATGCATGATAATAAGCATTGATTTTTTCATGCACATCGATTTTTTGTCCGGCTTTGATTTCTTTTAAAGTATTATACAATGTAACTCCAAGCGGCATAAACATTGCATGTAATAACATACTTAAATCTTGCTTATTTTCAATGCGTAATTTTTCTTCATCAACCAAATCATACATCTCTTTTAAAAACACTTCTTGATGTTGGTGATGATTGCGCTGCATTCTACGATAATCTTCATTAATCGCAATTTGATAGAACAATTCAGAATCATCCCCTTGCGTAATTTTGCTTAATAACTTGGGCACGAATTCTTTAGCGGTCGCAAACAAATCTCCCTGCTTATTTTTCAAAATTACTTTGAATTCTTGCAGATTATTTTGAAACCGCTTTAGCATCATGTATGCATAGATATCTTCTTTATCTTCAAAGTACTGATAAAAACTCCCCCGTGGAATTTCTGCTAATTTAATAATTTCATTAATTGAAGCTTTATCAAATGATTTTTGCTTAAAAACTTCTTTGGCTGCATTTAAAATGCGTGCTTGCTTTTCTTCTTTTAAATTAAAAAACGTTTCTTTTGGCATGTATTCACTCCCCTTTTAAAAATAAAAGTTGGAAGTTTTCCTTCCAACCTTTATTTTTGTATTAATCTTTTCTTAAAGCTTCAACTGGATCTAATTTTGAAGCCCGGTTGGCAGGTAAAATTCCTGCAATCATACTAATGACAATACTAATAACTATTCCTGTCAAAGCAAATTGAGGCGTAATCGCAACGACATTAACATCAAATGCTTGACTAGTAAAGGTATTAATTGCCGTGCCTAAAAGATAAGTTGCTACCACACCAATAATTCCTGATGCTGTTCCAATTAAGAATGCTTCTGAAGCAAAGATGCGACGAATATCTTTTCTTCTTGCCCCTAAGGCTTTTAAGACCCCAATTTCTTTTGTTCTTTCAACCACAGAAATGTTAAGGACGACTAAAATCATAATTGCTGAAACTAGAAGTGATACTCCGGCAATTGCAGTTAAGACCCATGTGATAATATCAAGCATCTTCGTGAACATTTCTGACATTTGTTCTTGCATTGAGCCCGTAAAGCCTAAATCTTTAACCTTGTCTTTGATTTTCTTGGTATTGGCTTTATCTTTGGTATAAAGGTAAACGACATTTGGTTTGAGCTCTTGGTCGTTTTGCTTATACAAGTCATTTAAGGCATCGTAATTAAAGAATAAGGTACTTGAAATGCCTAAACCACCGTTTGTTGCTTCATATAAACCTGAAACTTTAAAATCTTGGGTAATTGTCTTTTGACCGACCTTCATTGTAACTTGAACTGTCTTACCAACAAGATTCTTGTCTAAGGTATCAGCCGTTGCACGATCTAACATGATTTCATTGCCTTTTGGTGCATTACCTTTAACAATACTTGATTTGGAAATACTTTTTGACATTGTTTGTAATTGCATCATGTTGGCTTTTTTACCATCATAAGTCACGGTATTTGTTCCCATTGTTAAGGTACTATAACCGAGATTTAAAGTATCAACATGCTTAATTGCTTTTAACTTAGCGATATCTTTTTTAGCGAAACTATTAGCATTACTTTCACCTAATAATGCAGCAATGTTATTTTGTTGTTGCTTGGCAACATCTGTTTGAGACATATTTTGCATTTGGCTTGGGTCTTGTTTGGTTGCATTAGCTTGCATCCCCGATTGCTTGTGAACTTCAGTAATATTCGGGTTCGTATATGATTTCATAGTCTTTGAAACATATGATGTCACCCCTTTTCCTAACGCTAACATCAAGACAACCGACATAATTCCGATACTTGAACCTAAAGCTACTAATAAGTTACGACTTAACTTGGCTTTCATATTTTGGAAAGCAAGCTTAATGGCTTTAGTTAAGCTCATGTTTTTAATTTCGTAATTAGATGCTGCTTCATTTACAGTATGTTCTAATGTTAATTGTTGGTTATCCGAAATCAGGTTCCCATTATCGATACGTAAAACGCGACTACAATGGGAAGCTACTTTATCGGAGTGCGTTACCATCAAGACCAACTTACCTTCTTTGGCAATATCTCTAATCATATCTAAGATAACATCAGTGGTTTCAGCATCTAATGCTCCAGTTGGTTCATCAGCAATAATCACGTCCGGATCATTGGCTAACGCTCTGGCAATCGCAACCCGTTGCTTTTGGCCCCCAGAAAGTTGGTCTGGCTTTTTATACATATGATCACCTAAACCAACATTTCGTAGCAATTCTTCTGCACGTTTCTTACGTGTACTTTCACCAATATCTGAAAGCGTCATCGCGATTGAAACATTATCAATTAAATTTAAATGGGGAATTAAATTAAAGGTTTGGAAAATAAAACCAATGTCTTTTTTATGATAATGAACTAATTCAGCAGTACTTAAATCAGCCAAATTCTTACCATTATAAATAATTTGACCATCAAAATCTGAATCTAAGCCCCCGATGGCATTCATCAAAGTTGATTTTCCTGAACCAGATTCACCGACAATGGCGACCAATTCGCCTTTATCAAAGCTGGCGTTGATACCTTTTAAGGCTAAAAAGGTTCCGCCACCTGGCATCTTATAGGTCTTTTTTACGTCTTTTAATTCCATTAAGGCCATGTTTATCCCTACTTTCTTTTGTGACAAGTTGTCATGTGACAACTTGTCATTATTTTACGACTTTTCCTAAGCTACGTCAATAAAAAAGGAACTAGCTCTCCTAGTTCCTTGACGTTGTCGATTTAATTGTTAATGATTGTTTACCAATGCTTCTTCACTGCGAATTTCTTTAATAATTCGTTGAATATTTCTTTCACTGTACCCCGTTTCAAATGCCAATTCGCGTATGCTCATAGTATCCATATGATCACGGATGTATTCTTTTTGATAATCTCTTGATAACAAGCGACTAGGAAAATTAATCTTCATCCCTTTATATTGTTGGTATAAAATTTCTGTGATCTTTTCTCCCACTAAATCAGTTAATTCATCATAAATCCCATTAAATTTCGTCATTTTCATCACCTTTATCCTTTTTTACACTTAATGTATATTTAACTACATTTAATAATATATTTCATGCATATTTCTCGCTTTTTTTATTTATCATTTCGATAAAAAACACCTTATTTTCAGCTAATAACATTAAAAATACCTTTTCAAACGTCATTTAAACATAATTCCCACATAGTGAATTCTATTTAATCCTTTTATTTTTCTAGAAATTCAACGGGCTTACTTGAAACTAGTTGCAACTTCTTAATTGGATTCCCCTTAGCGTCAATTTCACCAGCATATAATTTACCATCACTTCCAAGATAAATATATTTTCCTTCTTTAATTCCTGTAATTCAATTCGCTGATATTGTTCTTAATGAATGCAACAAATTAAAAAATAGCGCTTTTTTTATAGGAGCAATCAAAATATTTCTACAAAAAAGCTTAAACTGCAGAAATATTTTGATTGGTCCTATCTCTAAATAACAAAAAAGACCAACTAAAAAAAATTAGTTGATCTTTTTCTTAAATATTCTCAAAGCCTTCAGGTTGAACATATAATGCTGCCTGATAGCTTCCTTTTACTTGATAACCTTGTTTAAGATACATTTCTTTTGCTGGACTTTCCTTTTCAGCAACCAAAATCACTTTTTTACCGTTAGCGATTTTGATTCCAGCTTCTTGTAGCGCACTGCCAATTCCTTGGCGACGATATTCTTCGTCAACTTGGAATTCATCAAATTCAACATAATCGTCGTGTTCTAAGACATTCAATGAACCCACAATATTATTAAAGTCGTCCACCGCAATTAAGATATGTGATTTAGGCATCATGAAGAATTCATGTGTTACATCAATCATTTGACGAGCAAAGTTTTGCCCATATACTTCATGAAATTTTCTTTCATGTGCTAAGTAATCCAACATATTTTTACCATCCACTTTTTTTATTTGGATAGGCTGACGTAATCTTGAAAATGGAAAATCTTTGTTGTCATGTTCCATAAAGACATATTCACTAAATTCGAAGTTATTGGCTCTTAAATAAGCATATATCTCTTCTGGAATCTGCATACCTTCATCAAATTGAAAATGGATAAAATGATTTTCATTATTACTTTGAAGTGTTCTCATAACTTCCATATCTAATTGTAAATCTTCTTTACTTGGAACTTGGTGATATTGGACATAATTACTAAAATATCTTTCTGAAAACTTAGGCGTGAAATATAAAGTTTTCATCGTATTTTCAGCGTAAACAGTTGCTTGATTTAATATTTTGTCTTTATACATGAATTAATTTCCACCTTCTGGAGCTAAGTTTAACGGTGAAGCTGGAATTTCAAATCCAGCTTCTGTCAATGCGGTCAAATAAGCCGCCAAGAAGTCTCTTTGAATTTGGAATTGAGCCCCTGCCTTACAAAAAATTGCCACTCTTAAAGCTAAACCTTTTGGTGTATCAACCGTCCCTAAAATCTTCGGATCTTGGGAAATATCGGGATACTTCGGTCTCAATTCAGTATTAACTTCTTCAATAATTTCTTTCATTTCAGATAATTTTTGATTAGGATCAATGCGAACATCTACTAAAGCACGCATATCATGGCGTGATTGGTTATTCACGATGGTAATGCTTCTGTTAGGAATAAAAATTAAGGTTCCATCATCCGAAATAATTTGCGTTGTTCGCAAACCAAAAGCGTGAACTGTTCCTGTAACCGTCCCAATCTTGACATAATCTCCCACAACGTATTGTTGCTCCATCAAAATAAAAATTCCGGTCACAATATCGGTAACGAATCCTTGCGCTCCTAAACCAATGGCCACACTGGCTAGCCCCGCACCGGCAATTAGCGTTCCCACAGGAATTCCTAAAATCGAAAGCACAGTGTAAATGTATAAAAACAACACGGTATAATGGAAGATATTTTGAATCAGCGTATAAGCAGTATTCATTCTCCCAGTAGCGACAACGCCTTTTAACAAGTTACGCTTAAAACTATTTTTAATAATTTTCTTTCCAATTGAATGTAAAATAAAAAAAGCAATCGAAGATAAAATTAACAAGATAATAATTGTAATCGACTTGGCGAATAATGCATCCCAATCAATTCCATCCAGATACCTTTTGAAAATACTTGTCTGTCTTTCAACGACATTTGGATGTGCCGTCGCTAAGAATAATATTGGCATATTGCACCTCTTTAATTAAATCTTAGTTTCCATTGTATCATAATTATTTCTTCAGGAAATCTTTATTCATTATTATGATCGTTATTTTCAGATTCTTTCTGCCAATCCTTAGAAAATGTAATATTTTCTTAAGAAACTTTATTTTTTATATTGCGTAATATTTAACGTTTATATATCATAATATATGTAGAATTTTTTAGGGGGAAAAAACATGCAAACATGTCCAAACTGTGGTGCTTCTATGGCACCAACTGCGAAATTTTGTACTAAATGTGGTACGAAATTAGCTGTCCAAGAAGTTCCGGTTGAAAACAACCAAACTGTTACTTCCGAAACTTTTGAAAACACAAACACAGAATCACAAAATTTTAGTGATTTTCAACCAAAAGACGTTACTTCAAATAACTTTGAACAACAAACTTTTGACAACACTAAAGAAAATAATCAATTTAATGATTATCAAGCTATGTCAAAACAACAAGACTTCAATCAAGCTCAACCAACTAATGAATATGGAACGAATGCTGATTTTGGTCAACAACAAAACTTTGGTCAAACTTCAGAATTCAATCAAAACTTCAACCAAGCACAAAATTTTAATAACCAACAAAATTTTAATAACCAACAAAACTTTGAACAACAAGCTTACAATAATCAAGATAATCTTTATGGTCAACCTGGTTTCAATAATCAATTCCAACAACCATATGCGAAACCAAGAAATCCTCTAGCTGATTTCTTCAATTGGTTTGTTCTATCATTAAAACAACCATCATTAATTGTGGCTGGTGAAAAATGGTATGGCTTTGTAGCATTTGCCGTTTCAATTCTAATTTATACAATCTCATTAGGGATGTTATTCAATACTGCCGCTAATAGCAATTCTGATTTAAGAAGTGTTATTAGTGCAACAAATCTTGATAGTACTACTTTTGGTTTGTTATTCAAGCTTTTCTTATGTTTAGCAATCGCAACCATGGTGGTTGTTGGTGGCACTTACGGAATTACAAAGTTAACTCATAACGATGGAGAAGATTTCTTTACTTTCACCAATAACTTTGCCCACTTTACAAATTACACTTTAGTAATTAATTTGGTACTACTATTAGTATCGTTAGTTACTGCAAATTCTTTGGGATTCCTTATATTCCTAATGATTCTTGAATTGATTATCTTCTTTAACGGTTCTTTTGTTGCATACTTGATGGATCGCGGTAACCTTGTAAAATTAGATCGAGTATTTGGAATGTTACTTATCGCACTTCTCAACGCCTTGGTAATCTTCTTAATTACCCGTATTTTCGGTGAAATTGTTGTGAATACAATTGTTGAATTTATTCAGCAAACATATTCAAATGCTATTTCAAGTTTATTAGGTGACTAGAATTAATTAAACCTTGATAATTTACGTTTAATAAACGTCGAATTATCAAGGTTTTTTTATACAAAAAAGCCTCACCCAAAAGGGATGAGACTTAATAAACCAAAACTATATCTTAAAGTTTTGTTTTTGAAACGATGTTTAACTTGTCATCCAAGTCGTAAACAACTGGTTGACCTGTAGCCATTTCAACGTCCATGATTTCTTCGTCTGAAAGGTTTTCAATGTACTTAGTTAAAGCACGTAATGAGTTACCGTGTGCAGCAACGATTACGTTCTTACCAGCTAATAAGTCTGGTGCAATGTGGTCTTCCCAGAAAGGAATAGCACGTTCTAAAGTAACCTTTAAGTTTTCTCCACCTGGAACGATGCGTGGGTCTAAGTTAGCGTAACGACGATCGTTAGCTGCTGAACCTTCGTCATCTGCACTCATTAATGGAGGTAAAACATCGTATGAACGACGCCAGATGTGAACTTGTTCGTCACCGTATTGTTCTGCTGCTTCAGCTTTGTTCTTACCTTGTAAAGCACCGTAGTGACGTTCGTTTAAACGCCATGATTTTGTTTCTGGTACCCATAATTGACCTGATTCTTCTAATGCGAAGTGTAAAGTCTTGATAGCACGTGTTAAAACTGAAGTATAAGCTTGATCGAATTCGATACCAGCTTCTTTAAGCTTCTTACCAGCAGCCTTTGCTTCTTCAACACCTTGTTCACTTAAGTTAACATCTGCCCAACCAGTGAATAAGTTCTTTAAGTTCCATTCACTTTGGCCGTGACGAATAAATACTAATTTTGCCATATTCGTTGCAAACCTCTTTCTTAATATATAATGTTTACAAGTCAATTTTACACTGAAAATCAATAAATTCATAGTAAAATCTATAAATTTCCCTAAAAAAATAGGGACAATATTTTTGTCCCTATTTTTTCTTATTTTTCAGCTTCGATTGCAGTAATCAATGCTGCGGTTGCCTTTTCAACATTTTCAGGTACAGTTGCCATATTCATCCGAATAAAACCAAGGCCGGCTTGTCCGAACCAATCACCAAAATCAACTGCTAACTTAGCATGATCTTTAACGATTTTTTCAACTTTTTCTTTAGGCAGTACTTTGCCTAAGTTAATCCACATTAAGTATGTGCCTTCTAAATCGCTAACTTCTATTTCTGGGAATTTTGCTTGAAGGTTTTCTTTGACATAATTGAAATTGTCTTTAATTACTTCAATCATGTTATCTAACCATTCATCCCCATGACGATAAGCCGCTTCCATTGCAACCATCCCTAGCAAACTACCACTTGGGCTCGCATCAGCAGCCACTACTTCGTCATAGATATCACGGATTTGTGGATTAGCAATGACCACATGGTTGTTTAATAAAGCAGCCATATTAAAGGTCTTCGATGCTGAATCAACCATTACTAAGTTATCACGATATAAGCCATCTTTAATTTCTAACATTGAAGTAAACTTCTTATCGCCAATAATTAAGTCGTGGTGAATTTCATCGGCAATCACTCTCACTTGATTATCGTGACAGATTTCTAAGATACGTTCTAATTCAGCTTCATCCCATACACGCCCCACTGGATTATGCGGACTGCAAAAGATTAATAACTTCACGTTTTCTTCTTTCATCTTTGCTTCAATATCTTCAAAATCCATTTCATAGCGGCCATTATCGTTTTTTAAATTAGAAACTACTAATTTACGATCGTTATCTTGGATAACTTGCATAAATGGATAATAAACTGGTTGTAAGACCATCACGGCTTCTTTTGGTAGCGTTAAGGTTCTAATTAAAGCACTTAATGATTGGACAACCCCTGTTCCAAAACGCATCCATTCTTCATGCAATTCAATGCCATAACGTGATTTTTGCCAGTTAAAATATGCTTCATAATAGCTCTTTGGTGTTCTTGAATAGCCAAATGCCCCGTGTTCAATGCGGTCATTTAAAGCTTTTTTAGCTGCTTGTGGAATCTTAAATTCGGTATCAGCCACCCATAATGGCAATAAATCATCGCGGCCAAATTGCGTGGTTAAATCATCCCACTTAGCAGAATTCGTACCTTTACGCTTTACCCCATATTCAGCGATAAACTCTTCTTTATTCATTTTCACTTTCTCCTTCTTCAAGACTTAACTTACCACTATCTCTTACTTGCATAATTTCTAAGATAAATGTGAAAATCGGAATCCCTACAATTAATCCCCAAACTCCGAATATTTCTTCAGAGACAAATAACACCGCAAAAGTATAAAAAATTGGTAATTCTGTTCTTGATGACATTAATTTTGGATTCAACACATAAGCTTCAACTGCGTGGATTACACACAACATAATTACAATATAAATAATATACCGTAATCCCCCAATTGAGTATCCAATAATACACATTGGAATAGCAGAAATAATTACTCCTGCGACTGGAATTAAACTCATTAAAAAGATCAAAAGTCCTAAACTTAAAATTTGTGGCATGTGCATAAATGATAAGCAAATCGTTGTTAAAATTGTATTCACAATCGCAATGATAAATTGGGTCTCTAATACAACTCCAAAACTGTTCGTAAATGTTTTAGCGAAGTAATAAATATCTTTGAAGAACCAAGAAAACGGACCCGTTAAGAAATGCTTTGAAAACTTATACATTGAATCTTTTTCAATTGTATAAAAGAAACTAAATAATAAAGCCATCACAAAAATAAATCCCATATGCCCAATATTTGTAGCATACTCAAAGATTATCGAGACTCCGCCTTTTAGTTGCTTGTTTAATTCCGATTGATTTATAAATTTACTAATCCAAATCCAAACGTCATCAGCCCTTTTGGTGGGTGATTGTAAAAGTTAATCACGAAACTAACTAAGGATTGAATCTGTTTAATTAGCTTTGGAATATAAATCGTCGCAGCCAAATAAAGTCCACCAACAATTAATGTATATAGCGAAATCACACTAACTTTATACGGGATTTTTAAACGCTCTTTTAGAAAATTACTTATATGAATAACTAAAAATGCAAAAATAAACGTTAGCAAAAACAAACTAATCATTTTTTTAAAGCTAAACAGCACTGCAATGATAACTAACAATACTGCAAAGCGTCTCAAATGAACTGTTTCTAAGAACTTTTGCCATAAATGCATCTTCATCCCTCCTATTAAATTGTCTACCTTATCATTTTACAATTTTAATTCCCAAATGTCTTTATTTTAAAACCCTATCAAGCTATAATTTTCTAAGGATTTATTCACAATTAGAATTGAGGTGAACTTATGCAAACAAATCATCATATGCGCGGGATTATCTATGCCAGTCTAGCGGCAATTTTGTGGGGGATGACCGGAATTACTTCACAATATCTTTTTCAAGCTGGCGGCGTGAATGTCGCTTGGATGATGGGAGTCAAAATGTTTCTTGCCTCCATCACCTTGCTAATTATCGCGTACAGTAGAGAAAAAAATGCTATCTTTGATATTTTTCATTCTATTAAAGATGTTTTTTCTTTAGTTGTTTTTTCACTTTTCGGAATGGCCGGCGTTCAATTCACATATTCAATGACCGTACACCATTCCAATGCGACCATTGCAACGATTCTGCAAACTTTAGGGGTCGTTTTAGTGATCTTTTATTCGGCAGTTATTTTTAAACAATGGCCCAAACGCAAGAATGGATTGCCGTTATCACCGCATTGGTAGGCGCTTGGTTCTTAATTACCAAAGGATCTTTGACTTCGCTTGCTTTAAGTCCAATTACGCTTATCTGGGGAATATTCTTGATGATTACTCAAATGGGAAATTCCGTGCTCCCCATTAACTTATTAAAGAAATATAGTTCCGAAGTTGTCAGTGGCTGGGCGATGTTAGTTGGCGGAATTGTTTTTGAATTCATTCACCCCGTTTGGATTGAAGTACCTACATTTACACCGCTCAACATTTTTAACATGCTCTTTTTAATTTTTATTGGAACAGCCTTAGCATACTATCTATTCGTTTTAAGTTTAGAATCGATTAGTTCAACTGAAGCAACGCTCTTGGATACTTTTGAACCATTGACCGCAGCGATTTTAGACTTAACAATCATGAACATGACCTTTAATTGGGCGGAATATCTCGGAAGTTTTCTCGTAATATGTACCGTATTTATCTTGCTTATCAGCCAAAAAACAAAAAAATGTGATTTCCACAGCTATTATTTAGTCTGTGAAAATCACATTTTTTCTTTATTTAAATTGTTAATAAGTCAGTTACTTTGTCAAAAAGATAGGTTGGTTCTTCTTTTTTGAGTAATTCGATATCATAAGTATCCCAAGCGCATCCACAAGTATGTACTCCAGCAGCTTTGCCCATTTGTAAATCATACTTGGCATCCCCAATCATGATGGTTTCATTTTTATCCAAACCATGACGATCCACAATAATATTCACACCATCTGGAGCAGGTTTGTAATTTTCTACTTGATCAGAACCAATAATATCTGTAAAGTATTCACTTATCCCCAAAGTATCCAAGTTACGCTTCAAAGATGTGGAAATCTTACTTGATACCACGTATAAATCTTTGCCGTCTGCTTTAAGTTGGGCTAAAGTTTCCTTCATCCCTTCAAACAAAGTTGTACTTGATTCTTCTAATTCTTGATACGCTTGACGGAAATTATCATATAATTCTTCAATACGTTCTTCAGGAAAGTCTGGGCCGGCAAGTTCGGGGAAGAAAGCTTCAATCGGAACCCCCATATAATAACGAACTGTTCTTGCACTCGGCGCTTTTAATCCTGTTTTTTTAAAACCTTCTTGCACTGCAAGAATCGCTGTTTCTCCCGAATCAGCAATAGTTCCATCAAAATCAAATAAGAAGTTTTTCATTTTTTTTGTTTCTCCTTTTATCCACATGTTAATAACTTTTCGCTACTAAAAAAACTTGTTTTCCAGTTGTGGATAACAAGTTTTTTCTTGCATTTTCGGCAGCTTCATTAAAATTCAACCGCCATCAAATGCCTCAACCACCGCATTGGTAGCATTTTTTATTAATTAATCTCTGTCATCGTAACCATTTGGATGAGTAGTATGCCACTTCCAAGCAGTTTCGATAATCTTTTTAACATCATCAAATTGTGGCTTCCAGCCTAAAACTTTACGTGCTTTTTCTGATGCCGCAATTAATGTATCGGGATCGCCAACACGTCTTGGAGCAATTTTAGCAGGAATTTCTTTTCCTGTTACTTCTCGAGCAGCTTCTAGCATTTCAAGGTTAGAAAATCCTGTTGATGAACCTAGGTTAAAGACATCTGAGTCATTTCCTTCACGTAGGTAATCAACTGCTAAAATATGTGCATCAGCTAAATCAAATGGGTGCACATAATCACGTACGTTAGTACCATCTGGAGTATTGTAGTCATCACCAAAAATTGATAACTCATCACGTTTGCCCATTGCGACTTGTAAAACAATTGGTAATAAGTGAGTTTCTGGCCCATGGTCTTCACCAATTGATCCATCTGGCTTAGCTCCAGCAACGTTGAAATAACGTAGCGCAACAAACTTAATACCATATGCATCATCAGCCCAACGCATGATTTTTTCCATCATTAACTTACTTTCGCCGTAAGGGTTGATTGGATTTTGCGGATCATCTTCATAAATTGGCATCTTTTCAGGAATTCCATAAGTTGCGGCAGTTGATGAAAAGACAATGCGTTTAACATCGAATTCATTCATAACTTCTAACAACTTCACCATGCCGGCAGTATTGTTGTCAAAATACTTTAATGGATCAACCATTGATTCTGCAACTAATGAGAATGCCGCAAAGTGAATCACGGCATCAATATCTGGATTTTCAGTGAAGACTTTACGCATGAAATCTTTATCAGCTAAGTCGCCTTCATAAAATTTAACATCAGAATTAACGGCTGCACGGTGGCCTGTAACTAAGTTATCTACCACAACAACATCACGGTTTTCAGCTAATAAACGATCAACCGTATGTGAGCCAATATATCCTGCTCCACCTAAAACTAAAATTGACATTTTTTTACCTTCCTTTTTTGGAATTTACCCCCTTATTTTATCATTTTTACTATAACTTTGCTTTAATTTTTTCTAACTTGTTGTTTTTGATTAATTATGGTTAACTTAATAGGTAATACGCAAACGAAAAGAGGATCGAAAATGGCTGAATTAGTCTATAAACAAATTATCACTGATTTAAAGAATAAAATTTTTGCAGGTGAATTTGCAGACATGAAACTTCCCGATGAACGTTCTTTATCAGAGCATTATCAAGTTTCAAGAAGTTCCATCAAACGTGCCTTAAGTAAAATGGCCCGTGAAGGAATTATCTTCAAAAAACGTGGTTCTGGAACTTTCATTAACCCCTTATATCTCCAAAGTGAATCGGTCTTTAATTATGAAGAAGGTTCAAACTTAGGGGTTTCAGATAACTTTAAGTTAAACGGTAAAAAGCCTCAAACCAAGGTCTTGAGCTTTAAAGTTATTAGTCCTAACGACACTTTACGCAAAAATCTTTTCCTCAAACCAGGTGAATTTGTCTATAAAATTAAGCGTCTGCGCTTATTTGATGATCAGCCATTTATGATCGAAACCGGATATATTCCGATTAAAATCTTGCCGCAATTAACCCATGACCATCTTGAAAGCTCTATTTTCAAGTACGTCCAAGCTACCTTAAAACAAACCGCCAGTAAATCATTTATGTCAATTTCAGCAGAACCTTCAACCATGGAAGATCAGGCTTTATTGAAATTAAAGCCTAATGAACCAACCAGTGTGATGGAAGGCATCTTCTTTTTAGATAATGGGACACCGTTTGAATTTTCATCCATGCGCCTTCATTATAAGTTTGCGAAATTTAACACTTTTATCGATATTAATTAATTTCAAACAAAAATCCACATCAAATTCGATGTGGATTTTCTTTTTTTAGCTTAAGAATTCACGTACTAATTTTAATGTTTCTTGGCGTTGATTGCCAGATCCTCTCAATCCATGGCTAGCACCTTCAATTAAATGCAACGTTGCATTTTGATAGACTTGCGCGTATTTTTGGCTAGCAGAACATGAGACAATTGTATCCGCTAAGCCATGTACTAGTAAAGTAGGCCTCTGATAACTTTTAGCAGTTTCATAAATTTTGAGATTTTGAGCAACTCTAAAATATGCGCCTCCAACTCTAAAGCCATCGACTTCTACAATATCTGGGATATGCTTAGGATCATAGCTTACACCCTGGCAAATTCCTTTCTTAGCGTCATCAACTAGAGTTGCGGCCGGCGCTAACAAGACTAATTTTTCAATTATATCCGGATACATCGCTGCCACCATACTAGCGACGACGCCCCCTTGAGAATGTCCCACAAGATAGATTTTCTTTGGCTTAATTTCTTTTTTAATAAATTCCAACATCGCAATCGTATCTTGAATCTCATTCAAGACCGTCATATCTTCAAATTTGCCATCACTAGTCCCACAACCATTAAAATTAACCCTTAAAGTTGGCAATCCCGCCTTGTTTAATTCTTGGTTAACGTCATACAACAAATTAGTGCGTTCACTTCCAATATTCCCCTTAAATCCATGCAACAAAAGCGCGATTTCATCGCATTGCATTTGTGTGGTTCCAGTTAATTCGCCTCTTAATATAAGCCCATCTCGTTTTATTTCAACTTGCATATTAAGCCCTTCTTTCTAGTATTTTATCTTTATTTTAACACTTTCTTTATTGGTACGTTCCAATTTTCATAATGGTTGACATCAAATCAAAAAAAGCGTTATCATTATCTTATAGAAATTATTCAAACAACACGAAAAGGAGCTAAAAATATGACAGATTATTCATCAGCTCAATATTTAGATAAAGTCGATGCCTTTTGGCGCGCAGCCAACTATATTTCAGTTGGTCAATTATATTTAAAAGACAATCCCCTTTTACGTCGTCCGCTTCAAGCATCAGACGTTAAAGTTAAACCAATCGGCCACTGGGGTACAATTGCCGGCCAAAACTTCATTTATGCCCACTTAAACCGTGTCATCAACAAATATGATTTAAACATGTTTTACGTTGAAGGACCTGGTCATGGTGGTCAAGTAATGGTTTCAAATTCATACTTAGATGGTTCATATTCTGAAATTTACCCTGAAATCTCTCAAGATGAACAAGGGATGAAGCGTTTATTCAAGCGTTTCTCATTTCCTGGTGGGGTTGCTTCACACGCGGCACCAGAAACACCAGGTTCAATCCATGAAGGGGGCGAACTTGGTTATTCAATTTCCCATTCAGTCGGCGCTATTTTAGATAACCCTGACTTGATTGTAGCCGCTGTCGTGGGTGATGGCGAAGCTGAAACTGGTCCTTTGGCTGCTTCTTGGCAATCAAACAAATTCATTAACCCAATTCACGATGGTGCGGTATTACCAATCTTAGATCTTAACGGTTTTAAGATTTCAAATCCAACCCTTTTATCCCGTGAATCAAATGAAAACTTAACTAAATACTTTGAAGGAATGGGCTGGCATCCTATCTTTGTTGAAGGTGAAGATCCTAAAGTACTTCATCCTTTAATGGCTCAAGCAATGGATGAAGCGATTGAAGAAATTAAAGCAATCCAAAAGCATGCCCGTGAAACTGGAGATGATTCCCTTCCAACATGGCCGGTAATTATTTTCCGTGCGCCTAAAGGATGGACAGGTCCAAAATCATGGGATAACAAGCCGATTGAAAACTCATTTAGAGCTCACCAAATTCCAATTCCTGTTGATCAAAATGATATGACTCATGCAGATGCTTTGGTTGAATGGTTAAAGAGCTATCGTCCAGAAGAATTATTCGATGAAAATGGTAAGTTAAATGCCGACATCGCTGAAATTGCGCCTAAAGGATCTAAACGTATGGCCGCAAACGTTCATACTAACCCAGGCAGCTTAATTCGTGACGTTATTAAGCCTGATTTCCGTGATTTTGCGGTTGATACAACTACCCCAGGTAAAGTCGAAGCCCAAGATATGGCAGTTTTAGGTAAGTATCTTGAAAAAGTCCTTACTGATAACAAAAACAACTATCGTATTTTTGGTCCAGACGAAACCATGTCTAACCGTTTGGCTCCAATCTTTAACGAAACTAACCGTCAATGGTTAGCTGATATTAAAGAACCAAATGATGAATTTTTAGCTCACTCTGGTCAAGTAATTGATTCTCAATTATCAGAACACCAAGCTGAAGGTTTCTTAGAAGGTTACGTCCTTACTGGACGTCACGGTTTCTTCGCTAGTTATGAAGCCTTCTTACGTGTCGTTGATTCAATGTTAACGCAACACTTCAAGTGGCTTCGTAAAGCTAAAGAACAACCTTGGAGAACTGAAATCCCTTCACTAAACGTGGTTTCAACTTCAACGGTCTTCCAACAAGACCACAACGGCTACACGCACCAAGATCCAGGTATCTTAGGTCACTTAGCCGATAAGAAACCTGAATTTATTCGTGAATATTTACCTGCTGACGCTAACTCATTATTAGCTGTCTTTGATAAGACAATTAATGACCGCGAAAAGATTAATCTAATCGTGTCATCTAAGCACCCTCGTCCACAATTCTATTCAGCTGCTGAAGCTAAAGAATTAGTTGATCAAGGACTTAAGATTATTGATTGGGCTTCAACAGATCATGATGCTGAACCAGATGTTGTGATTGCGGCTGCTGGGACAGAACCAAACTTAGAAGCTTTAGCTGCAATTTCAATCTTGCATGAAAAGCTACCTGACTTGAAGATTCGCTTCATCAATGTGGTTGATTTACTCAAGCTTCGTAGTCCTAAGCTTGATCCTCGTGGTTTAAGTGATGACCAATTCGATATGTTCTTTACTAAAGACAAGCCCGTTGTCTTTGCTTTCCACGGATTTGAAGGGGTATTACGTGACTTATTCTTCGATCGTCATAACCACAATGTTGCTTTCCATGGTTACCGTGAAAATGGAGATATTACAACTCCATTTGACATGCGTGTTGTCAACCAAATGGACCGCTTCGACCTTGTTAAATCCGCATTGAAATCACTTCCTGATTCTCAAAAATACGGTCAAATCATCGCCGAAATGGACGCCAAAATCGCTGAACATCATCAATATATTCGCGATGAAGGTACTGATTTACCAGAAGTTGAAAACTGGAAGTGGAGGAAATTAACTGTTAACTAAAATATAGAATAAGGTAGAAAAAAGTTGAAATATAAATTATAATAAACCATAGAAATAAAAATGTAGGTGGTTTATTATGACAATGTTAAAACCAAAAGAAATGGCTGAACGCTT
>NZ_BAML01000013.1 GCF_000615845.1 Ligilactobacillus hayakitensis DSM 18933 = JCM 14209 | reverse complement strand
TTTAGGTTTTAACATTGTCATAATAAACCACCTACATTTTTGTTTCTATGGTTTATTATAATTTATATTTCAATTTTTTTCTACTTTATTCTATATTTTTATTAACGGTTAATTTCCTCCATTTGTTGCAAGAATGTTGCTTCATCAATAATTTCAATGCCTAGATCTTGTGCTTTTTCTAACTTACTTCCGGCATCATGTCCCGCAATTAACAAGCTTGTTTTCTTAGAGACACTGCCTGTAACTTTAGCACCATGAGCTTCTAACCATTTTTTAGCATCCGCACGCTTAATTTGATCTAAGATACCTGTCAAAACGACCGTCAAGCCGTTAAAACGACTATCAGCATTTTCTTGTGCTTGTTGCTCAGTTGTTTGTCCCAAGAATTTCATGTTGACCCCATTTTCTTTTAATTCAGATATCAGTTCACTAACATGTTCGCTTGAAAAATAGGTTGCAACACTTTCAGCAATTGTTTGTCCTAAAGTATCGATTTGTGCGATATCTTCACTTTTAGCTTGGCTTAATTCATCGATTGTTTGGTATTTTTCTGCTAAAATTTTCGCAACTTTAGCACCAACATGTCTAATCCCTAAACCAAAGATAAGGCGTTCAAGTGAATTTTGCCGACTATCATCAATCGCTTGTAACAGATTATTAGCTGACTTTTCTTTGAATTTATCCAACGTAATTAGCTGTTCAAATTTTAATTGATATAAGCTAGCAACGTCTTTAATCAAATGCTTGTCATATAATTGTTCAATAATTCTAGGTCCTAAGCCGCGAATTTCCATCGCATTTCGTGAAGCAAAGTGAGTCAAACTTTCCTTAATTAATGCTGGACATTGAGGATTAATACAACGTAATGCAACTTCATCATCTAAATGCACTAATTTTGCTTGACATTCAGGACAATTTACCGGAATTTCATACGGTTTCGAATCACTAGGACGTTTATCAAGCACGACTTCGGAAATTTCGGGAATAATATCGCCCGCTTTATGAAGCTTAACCGTATCATTTAGACGAATCCCTTTTTCTTGTAAGTAGTCTGGATTATGCAATGAAGCACGGGAAACCGTTGTTCCAGCAAGAATTACAGGTTCCATTACAGCTGTTGGAGTTACCACCCCGGTTCTCCCAACAGTCCATTCAATATCAAGAACTTTAGTTTCTTGTTCGTCTGGGGGAAACTTATATGCAATCGCCCACTTCGGTACTTTAACCGTATTTCCAACTTGTTTTTGCACTGTAAAGGGTTCAGCTTTCAAGACAATCCCATCGATATCATATGGTAAACTTGATCTTTTTTGCGTTGCTTCTTGAATATAAGTTTCAATTTCAGCGCGGTTCGTTACCTTTCTTGAATCCGGATTAATCTTGAATCCCCATTTTTGAAGCTGTTCTAGAGCTTCAGTTTGTGTTTTGATACCAAATTTTTCTGGTTCCATCAGATAGTAAATAAACGTACTTAAATTACGACTAGCAGTAATCTTAGTATCTAACTGTCGCAATGACCCCGCTGCCGCATTTCTTGGATTAGCAAAAATTGGTTGCCCTTGTTCTTCACGTTTTTCATTTAAAGCTACAAATGATGCTTTGGGCATATAACATTCCCCGCGAACTTCAACTGTAACGGGTTCAGTTAATTGCATCGGAACGGCTTTAATCGTCTTTAAATTTTCGGTAATATCTTCACCAATAATCCCATTTCCACGCGTTGAACCTTTAATGAATTGACCATTTTCATAGGTTAACGAAATTGCTAAACCATCAATTTTCAATTCACAACTATAATCTAATGTTTGACCTACATTTTCTTCTAGCGATCTAAAAAAGCCATTAATTCAGCTTCAGAAAAAACATCCCCTAAAGATAGCATAGGAATTTCATGATTTACCTTAGTAAATCCATTTAACACCGTTCCTCCGATTCGTTGTGTGGGTGAATTTGGTATTTTTAATTCAGGATGTTTTTCTTCTAAATCAAGTAATTCTTGATACGTTTGATCATAGACATGATCTTCAACCGTTGGGTTATCCAATACATAGTATTCATTACTCCAACGATTTAATTTCTCGCGTAAGGTTCTGACTTGTTCTTGTAAATCGATTTCCGCCATAACGCTAATCCTTTCTTTAAATCTTTTCCACTGGGGCAAAGGCGGCTAAAAGTCGCTTAATACCTTGCGCTTCAAACGCAATATCTAACTCAGTTTCCTCACCTGTTCCAGAAACTTTAACGACCGTTCCAATTCCCCAAGCTTTATGCTTAACTTTGTCTCCAATATTCCAGTCTTTTTTATCGGCGCCGGTTCCGGTACTTCCATATTCAATCGTACCTGCAGGCTTACGATATTTTGGTGTTTTAGCTTTATCAAATGGATAGTTTTTCTTTGAAGTTCCACTTGCAAGACTGGCAATTGATGTGCCTTCATTTTCAATCAAGTCTTCATCAATTTCATTAATGAATCTCGAAACGGGGTTAGTTTGACGACGACCGTATAGCATCCGCGAAATAGCATTTGAAAGATATAATTCTTTTTCCGCTCGCGTAATTCCCACATAAGCTAAACGTCGTTCTTCTTCACTTTCTTCTTCATCAAGCGCTGCTCTTGAAAGTGGGAAAATGCCTTCTTCCATCCCAACTAAAAAGACAACAGGGAATTCTAATCCCTTAGCAGCGTGTAATGTCATCAAAGTCACTTCATCTGGTTCTTCTTCAACGCTATCTTGATCTGAAACTAACGCTAAATCAGCAAGGAAATCTACAAATGGATCAGACTCTTCATCTTCTGGTTCCCAATTAGCATCAAAATTTTGTGTTACAGATAAGAATTCATCCAAGTTTTCAAGGCGTCCTTGATTTTCTAAAGTCTTTTTTGCTTCTAATTCTGCACGATATCCTGATACATCTAAAAGTTTGGTTGTTGTATCAGTTAAATTATGGTTTTTACTGTATTCATGCATTTCTTCAATCATTTTAGCGAAGGCTTCAAGGCCGCTACCTGCTTTTCCTCTAATCCCTGTTAAACTTGCATCTTTAGCAGCGTCTAACATTGAAATTTGGAACATTTGTGCATGTTGTCTTAACTTTTCAAGACTGGCAGCTCCAATACCACGCTTAGGCGCGTTAACTACTCTTTCAAAACTTAATGAATCAGCTGGATTAGCAACTAAACGAAGATAAGCCAAAACATCTAAAATTTCTTTACGGTCATAGAATTTGTGAGCCCCCACTAATTTGTATGGGATATTTGATTTCATAAATGCTTCTTCAAGCGTTCTTGATTGCGCATTTGTTCGGTATAATACCGCAAAATCCCCATATTTACGTCCGCTTTGTAATTTTTCATTGATAATTTTGATGATATGATAAGCTTCATCATTACCATTGGTTGCACGATAGTAACGAATTTTTTCTCCTTGAGCGTTTTCAGTCCAAAGTTGCTTATCTTTTCTATTCAAGTTATTTTCAATCACATTATTTGCCGCTTGCAGTATTGTTTTAGTTGAACGATAATTTTGTTCAAGCTTAATCACAGTTGCATCGGGATAATCATTTTCAAAATTAAGAATGTTTTCCATGTTAGCGCCACGCCAACCGTAAATACTTTGATCAGCATCCCCAACAACACATAAATTACGGTATCTAGCAGCTAATTTATTTACTAAATCATATTGCGCTTCATTAGTATCTTGATATTCATCAACGTGAATATAATGAAATTTATTTTGATAAAAAGCCAATGTTTCTGGTGATTCATTAAATAAACGGATAGTTTGCATAATCAAATCATCAAAATCCATTGATTGATTTTCTACAAGGCGTGCTTGATATTCTGCATACACCTTACCTACAACTTCTTGGAATGGACCTTGGGCCTTGGTTTGGTAATCTTTGGGATTTAATAAATCATTTTTGGCATTTGAAATCGCACTTAAAACTGAACGCGGATCATATTGTTTTTCATCAACGTTAAATTCTTTCAAGATTTGTTTAACAAGTGTTCGTTGTTCGCTTGTACTTGCAATGGTAAATGCGCGGTTATAACCAATTTTTTCTGATTCTCTTCTTAAAATTCGAACACATAATGCGTGGAAAGTTGATACCCAAATTTCTTGAGCTCCTTCATCCATTAAGGCATCGACACGTTCTCTCATTTCACGTGCTGCTTTATTTGTAAATGTAATCGCTAAAACATTCCATGGATTAACTCCTTGTTGTTCAATCAAATAAGCAATTCGATGAGTTAACACCCGAGTCTTACCACTTCCTGCTCCTGCCATAATTAAGAGCGGACCTTCTGTTGTTTGGACCGCTTCTGCTTGTCTATCATTCATTCCTTTTAAGAATACATTTTCCACCAATTTATTCATCCTTTCCCAAAAAATGTCACTTTTAATTATATCAAAAAATCGGTTTAATCGCTTAGATTGAACAGATTTTTATGCATAAAAAAAGGACTAAAAAATTCAGTCCTCTTTTATAACTATTCTTTATCCCAAATGCCCGTTGAAGCAATTTGTTGCTTAATAGCTTCAGCGCTATCACCTTGCACTAAAATGTAGCCTTCAACTTTAGGATTCATTGATTCAGGGTATCTAAAGAAAGTATATGTCCAATTATCTTTTAAGACCCATTGCGTCATTACTGCTTCAATTCTTGGTTCATCAATCATTACCATTCCAATTGGTTGCAATAATTTAACACGTCCAACTGGCATATCAATAATTGTTCTGATATGTTGTTCAAACACTGAAACATTCGCAGCTTTTTCAAATACATAACCTGCTTGATGAATTGTTGGAACCACACTTTTAACGTATAATGATCCACTTTTATTGAGATAAAAGGAAACTTCCAATAAGCCCACATAACTTAAATTAGTAACAATATTACTTACAATACTACGTACTTCATCAATTACTTCTTTAGCTAAACCAGCTGGAACAATTGATTTTTCTAATTTACCATCGCGATAAACAGTTTCAACAATTGGGAAGAAATTCACCACTCCATCAACATTGCGGGTGATTGAAACAGATAGTTCTTTTTCATGTGGAATCCATGATTCAAGAATATATGTTCCTTGATCAATAAATTCAGCACATTTAGCAATATCCGTTTGTTTTTTGATAATTTGCTTTTTATTATTTCCAAATACTTTTTGGATTGGTTTTAAAACACATGGATAACCAATTGATCCCACTGCTTGATAAATATCGTCTAAGCTAACAATTGTTGCATATGGTGCAATATTGACATTTAAATCTTCTAACATCGCACGTTCTAAAAGACGATCTTGCACAATTTCAAGGGTATCAAATCCTTGGGGGATATTTGTAAAACGACTTAAGTAACGAATTAAATCAGATGAAATATTTTCTGATTCATAAGTTACCACATCACATCGCTCAGCAAAATCTTGAAGCTTTGTTTTATCGTTATATGTTCCAACCATTTTAACATCCGCTTCATTTAAAGTTGGACTTCCTTCATTGGTTGCATAAACTATTACTTTTAACCCTAACTTTTTGGCTGCTTGCGCAATTCCGATACCGTTAGGGCCATCTCCAATAATCCCAATCGAATTTCCCGGAAATAAAGCGTTATGTTCCATTTTTGTCACTACTTTCTTTATATTCTATCATTTTTCTCAAATATTATATTCAATACCTATCTTACCATATCTCAGTATTTCTGAGTATATTGACAAAAAAAGTTGAGTTAAAATACTCAACTTTTAATCTTATATACAAAAAAAGAACCTTTCTTACACTCGAGTAAAAAAAGTTCAAGAAATTAATATCTCTACACTATTATCTAGTGATCTACTTTGATACTCATAGTCTAAGATTACGGTCTTAGGTAGAAACTGCCAACCAATTTTGGCTTTATATAAGCTACATATAGTAGATTACCACAGATTATTTACGGCGACAAGCGCTAATAATCATATTGATCTAGATGATATGTTTTGATTAAATTAATTAATTTTTGGGCATATTGCGGATCAGTCGCATATCCTTTTTCTTGTAACGCTAATGCGGCTTCTTGATAATTTTTGGCTTGGATAACCGCAGCGTAATGGCTGGGATTCCACGTTGTCCCATTAACTAATAACTGCGTATGTGCTTGTATTGATTCATTCCAATTTTCAAATACCATAAAACGCGCACTTACAGTTATCCATTGGCCGTTGACATATTCTTTAGTGGTCATATATTCCCCGTTTTGATTAGGTCCTGCTTTAATCCCAAAAAGATTATTGTATTTACTTGATAGCTCGCTTTTTCCCCAATCAGATTCAAGGGCTGCTTGGGCAATCGTAATACTAGCAAGAACATGCGCTCTTTTTTGTTCACTCTTGGCAACGGGAACGACTTTTTTTATAAAAGCTTCTTTTTGATGATTTTGAATCCCCGTTGATGGATTTTGCGTTTGACTTCCTAAATGAATAATTTGTAACCACCCTAAACAAAGAACAATTCCCCAAAATAATAAGTGTGTAAACTTAATTTTTCTTCTTTTCTTTTTAGGTCTTGTCTTTAATTTAGTTTGCGACTCTTTTTTTGTTGCTGGTTTATATTTTTTTTGCGCCAATTAAATCAAATCCTCTTATCAAGTTTATTTTTTTATTGCTTTTTTGATGACTTTGGCAATCGCTGGTGCTATTAAAACCGCTACTAACGCTTCAAGGACCCCATTTATGCCTGCAACCCCTAAAAGGTAGGGTAATAATTTGTGAGTATCCACATGGTAAAGTGCCATCGAGTGATTTCGATAAAATAAATAAATCTGGCCTAAAACTAAAATTGTATTTGTTAATGATCCCATTAACGCTCCGAAATTCATACTCAAATATTCTTTGTGCGTTATTTTGAAAAATACTGCATAAACATAATATCCTACAACTCCAATTAAGACTCGTGGAAATACTGAAATCATCGGATTAACAAAAACCATTGCCGCTAGTGGACTAGTAGGTGAAACAAATGCACGAATAAAAGTAATTATCCCCCAAACTCCCCCAATCAAGGCTCCTTTTTTGGGGCCAAGTGCTAACGCTACTGCAATTACAGTTATATGAATAATTGTAATATTTAACGCTCCGGCTGGAATGTATCCTAAAAACGGGATACTTGTTTGTAAAATAATAATTGCAATAAACAACGACATTAAAATCATTGTGTAGGTTTTTTGACTATTTCTCATCCTTAACCTCGCTTTCAATTCACCATTAATAATATCACACAAAAATAGGGACTGGAAAAAATATTTCCTAGTCCCTGTGTTAATTCCGCTTGATTTTTAAAATAATCTTAGCGGGGATTTTTTTCTGCGATTAATTCTGTCGCTTGGCGTAAAACACGCTTAAATGTTGCAAAATCTTTTGGCAATACTTCTTCTTCCAAACGGAATTGTAAGTCTTCCCAAAAATCATTATTCTTATTCAAAGCGTCGCGATACTTTGAAGTAACCGATAGATGGGTTACTCGACGATCATCTGGATCGATTTTCTTTTCAACTAATTCCAAAGATAATAATTTCTTAATATGGTAATTAGTATTTGGTGTTGATTGCCCCAACAAGTTAGAAATTGTTCCAATTGTTGGATTATCCAATTGGTTAATCGCTTCTAGATAGTACATATCAATTGCCCCAAGGCGATCAAGTTCAACAATTCCTTCAGAGTAATCATGTAATCGCACTAATTGAGTGAGATTAGTCATCGCACGTTGAATTGAATTACTCATCTTCATTTTCCTCCCATTTTCTCTTATGACTACATAAGGTAAAAGCATAATTATTACATATAATAATTATCTACGATATCTATTAAAAATATCTTATCATTAATAACCCCGTACTCTTACGAGCCATTCTATACTTAAGTACTCCGTATTTTTAATATTATACTTCATCTTGTGAAAAATGTAAAATTTTGTTCCTAAAACTTTTACTGTATTGTGTCGAAAATTTATTTGATACACAATATATTGTAGTTTCATTTAAAAATATTAATTAAAAATCTCCTCAAAATTAGCAAAATACTCAATAATTTTTTCGGGTGAAAGTTGATAATTATTTTCAATCCAATCTGATAAAACTGTTAAAATTCCACCAGCCAACATGCGAGCTGTCATATTAATATCAGTTGAGGCATTCAAAAACGAATTCAACCAATTTTGGAGTTTTTCCGAGCGTAACTGTCCATGATACCCTTCAATAATGGTTTCTGTAAGCAAATCAATCATCAAATCAATTAAATTAACATCAAGATTATTAATCAAGACGTTGCGAAATAATTTATGATCGCCATCAATCGTTTCGACAATTGAGCGGATTACATTTTGGGAATCCAAATTTTCTAACATAAAAGCTTGAAAACAAAAACGCAACAAATCAAATTTATCTTCAAAATGACGATAAAATGTACTGCGGTGAACTTTAGCTTGGTTACAAATTTGATTAATTGTTATTTTTTCAAGCGGTTCTTGCCGCAAAAGGATAATAAACGCTTCTCCTAACTGATATTTTTTAGACTCTTGTTGTCTTCCCATAATTAATCGACCTTTTTGGTTAGCGTACAACAAGTACAGAAACTGGTGAATTTTTTACAATATATGCTGCTTGAGAACCAAAATACTTCTTAATTCCTGCTTTAGATAATGCTCCGATAATCAATAAATCTGGTTGGGTTTGTGGAATAACCGTCTTCACAATTTGTTCGCCTGCATTTCCTTCTGAAATCACAGTTTCTACTTTTTTAACCCCCGCTTCTAAAGCAACCTTCTTATATTCTTGAATGTGTTTTTCTAAATCAGATCTTTCACCATGAACATAGTCACGTGATAAAGCTTGATAAACATTCATTTCATTACTTTCCAAAATTGATGTGATGATTAAAGTCGCATCTAATTCAATTGCACGGCGCATCGCAACCCGAAATGCTAATTGTGCATCTTCAGAGTCATCAACCCCAACTAAAATTCGTTTAATATTCTTTACTTTTTCTGTATCCATTTAAAATACCTCCTATTTTACTTTTTACAGTCACAATTGTCTTGTGAAACACAATTACAGGCTAAAGTTTTGGGCGCACTCTTCTTTTTTTCTTTTAAAATATCCTGTAATTTGGTGATATCATCTTGCGTTAAAGTGTATTGTTCTAACACCATCGATAAGGCATTGCCCACGTGCTTTTGACAAATATTTGCAAAACTTTCAACAATTTCTTGATTAATTGTATCTTGTTCTTTAACTAACGGAAAATATTCGTAAGCTCTTCCATTGCGCTTAGTACCGACATACCCTTTTTTTACTAAACGTCCGATTAACGTTTTGGTAGTTGCAGGCTTCCAATCTTTGGTAGTTACTAAGGCATCAATTATCTGCTTACTACTCGCTTTTGATAAAGACCAAACTACTCGCATTACTTGCCATTCTGCATTACTGATTTCAGCCATATTCTCAACCTACCTTTCATTTTTATTATAATCTCTTTTAATTCATCTTCAAATACCCATTTTAAATTTAACTTTTCCTTAAAAGACAGGCCTATTAATCCATGCTAAAATATTCTTGTAAAATTTATATACTCATCAAAATGAGGGGAAAAGAAAATGAAACATAAAAATCTAATCAAAATTATTACTGCAACAACCATTGCAACAACCACGATTAGTGTTTGCCCACCAGTATTTGAAAATACCGTTCTTGCAGATACTACTCAAAATTCTAATTCACAAACACAACATACACTTCAAGCAGCTTATGTTGTTTATGGATCAGGCGTTGCAAATGATGTTTACCCTAGCTTAAATAATGTCTTGCAAACAGACTCATCATTTAAAAAATTAACTGCCACAGCCGATGATTATCGTCAATATATCAATAGTGCAAGTAATACTACAAATGCAGCTATGATTAGTTCCGTTGCGATTGCTCCTGGAGATCCTGGTTCAGGAGTTAAAGTAAACATTAAAAACTATAATGGCGAAAATAACATCACGAAAGTAACCTCCCAACAATATGCCATGGTGGCTCAAATGGCTGGTGTTACTGATGTTAGCATCGTTGTCACTGCTAACCGTGCCGTTTCTGGCGAATCAGCCTTAACTGGGGTTTATAAAGCTTTAGCTCAAGATGGTGCTCAAATCAATACCGATAATACGGCAGCTGCAAATACTATGCTTGATGCTACTCAATCTGCAATCGACGCCAACAAAGATGACGCTAATTATCCCGGAAAACTTATGGCAGCGGTTGGTGATGTTTCAAAACAAATTGCCCAACAAAAACAAGATGATCAAAATGAACTTGCAACTAAAGCAGATATTCAAGCAATGCTAGAAAAAGCCTCCAACAACGGGGAATCGCTTCGCAAACAACTAATAATCAAATTATTCAAATTGTTAATGCTTTAGTTAAATTCCAAGATTCACCAATTTCATCAAATAAATCTTATATCAACAGTGTAGACGATACGATCAACAATGTTAAAAACTCAAGCGGTAACTTAATGAATAAGGCTAAAAATTGGGCTAATAGTGCTAATTTCAACCAAACAACTGAACAAGCACAAAATTGGTTTACGAAATTTATTAACTGGATTAAAAGTCTTTTTACTTCAAATAATACCCAAAGTACACCCGATTCAATTAATGAACAATCTAGTATAAACGAATAAGAAAGAGGCGAATATTTATTCGCCTCTTTTATTGTGCCGGATCGCCTTCAACTATTTGATTGGGTGAAACGTTTTTAACAACAACACTTCCCGATTTGATAACTGCATTATCGCCAATCACTGTATTGGGCCCAATAACCACATTGTCTCCGATATAAACATTATTGCCAATTGTTATTGGCAAATCCTTAACCCAATGATTAGCACGCGCATTAGGCTCTTCGGCATGGTTAGAAGTATACATTCCGACATGTTTTCCAATATAGACATCATTGCCAATGGTCACAAGATTACAATCTATAATTTTAAAATCATCGCCAAAAAATACATTATTACCCACGTTTAAATTAAATCCAAATTCACACAGAAAACTTCCTGCAATCGTAACATTACTTCCAATATTTCCAAAAAGATTTTTTACTTGTTTTGCATTTACGTCTTCTTTATTCAGTAATCCTTTATTATATTGTCGACAAGTTTTAAAGGCATGCTCTCTTGCTTTATCAATATTCTCATCAAAATCATAGTATAACAAACCTTGATTAGTTTTATTCTTAATTGCTGTAATTTCAAATTCTAACATTATTTTTCGCACCTCAATTACTTAGTGCTATCTTAGAATGATTTATCCCTTCCGTCAACAAAAAAAGACTAGCATTCACAATGCTAGTCTTCGAATGGATTTTAAAATCCTTTGATCGTTTTTGGAATAAAGAAGTATACTCCACCGGCAACGACTACCGTAATGATACCTTTAACTACGTTAAGTTGAGTATCATCCGGTGTCACAACACTATTTTGTGCGCCTTGGTTGCTAGTAGCGATGTGGTTCACATGATCACTAGAAACGACTACGGTTGTATCAGTTGTATTAGCTTCAATCTGATAAGTTCCTACGAACAAGAATAAACTCACTAATGTTAATAAAGTTCCTACCATAATCATTAATTTCTTTTTCATGATGAGACCCACCTTTCTAAATTCACATACACATTTTTTGTTTTTCTCACATTTTATATAAATCACACTTAACGTGCACCTATTTACAACTATTATATTATCACATGGCACAAAGTGTGTATATACAGAAAGTGTACTTTTTTTGTGAATTTTTTGTGAATTCCGCTTTTTTAGGCGATTTACCTTCACACAAAAGCGCATAACACAAAAAAAGCAATCTATACTTATTAGTATAGATTACCTTTTTGTTAACTATTTTTCATTTTCTAGGTAAGCTTGGCGCCCAGCTTGTAAACCAAAAACAATTGTTTCAGCGATTGAATTTCCACCGATACGATTATTTCCATGCAGACCACCGGCAACTTCACCAGCAGCTAATAATCCGGAAATAACATTTCCATTCGTATCAAGAACATGCGTTTGTTTATCAATGTGAATTCCACCCATTGTATAGTGAATTGCGGGGGCGATTCGAATCGCATAAAATGGACCGTTTTGAATTTCACGTTCCATCCCCGTTGTTCTACCAAATTTAACATCTTCTTGAGACTTAATCGCTTGATTCCATGAAGAAACCGTTGTTTTTAAATTAGCTACATCCATTTCTAAAACTTGCGCTAATTGTTCTAAAGTCTTGCCTGTTTTAACTAATCCAACACTGTCATAAAAATCAATTGCTTTTACCCGATCTCGAATTCCTTGATCAAAAATCAAGTACGCATTGTGTTCAGGTAAACTAGTAATTGCATTTGATACGATTTTACGTGTTGATAATTCGTTAATAAATCGTTGACCTTGGGCATTAACTAAGATTGCACCTTCCCCACGAACTGCTTCTCCAATTAAGAATGCGCGGTCTGTATCTTGTTGCACCGTTGGGTGAACTTGAATCAAATTCATTTGAATAACTTGAGCATCAACTTGTTCAGCTAAAATAATTCCATCCCCAGTTGCGCCTGGATGATTGGTTGTTTTATATTCAACTAAATCAGGACGGTATTTGCGAATAATTGATTGTGAAGCACCAAATCCACCCGTGGCTAAAATAACTGTTTTAGCTTTTAAATATCTTCTTTGGCCAGCAACAATTACTTCTACCCCATGAACACGACCATTTTCTTGTAATAATTTGGTTACCATAGTTTTATTAAATACCGGTAAATTAGTTTTTTGCGCTAATTTTAAAAGATTTTCAATTAAAAATGCTCCCACAGGTGCTAATGAAGTAGGACGGTGGGTTCTCATCTTGCTCATTCCACCAGTAATTGTTAATTCGCCTAAATCAATACCATGATCACTCAACCAGTCAATTGCTAAGGCTGAATGATTTACAAAAAACTTCAAAAGTTCAGGATCGTTTAATTTTCCTCCCCCTTGATATGTTTCTTGATAAAATTCATCCATATTATCAACAATACCATGATGTAATTGAATGTTTGTTTCCGCAGCGTTCATCCCCGAAGATGCTTTATTTGTATTTCCACCAAATTTATCCATCTTTTCTAAGACAACTGCTTTTAGTCCTAATTCTTGAGCTTGTAATGCCGCACTTAATCCCGTACTTCCTGAGCCGATAACAATAACATCGTAAGAATCTTCCAATTTAGAAGCTTCCCATGGTTCAAAAATAAACTTTGCCATTTATTAAATTCTCCTTGTTACTTAGACTATGCACGATCGATATTTGTCATCTTTAATGGGTTTACCCATTCATCAAATTGTTCTTCTGTAACTTTACCAGTTGCTAAAGCAGCTTGTTTCAAAGTTGTTCCTTCTTTATCAGCTTTTTGAGCAATCATTGCACTATCGTGATACCCAATGTATGGTGATAAAGCTGTAACTGTCATCAATGAATTATCAACTAATTCTTGCATCCGCTTTTCATTAACAGTTAAACCTGCAATCATTTTATCAGCAAAACCATACATTGTTCCTGTAAGAACATCAGCTGATTCTAAGAAAGCTTCAATTAAAACTGGTTTATAAACATTCATTTCAAAGTTTCCTTGAGATGATGCTAAATCAACAACCACGTCATTTCCCATTACACGAACTGCAGCCATTGTGATTGCTTCTGCTTGAGTAGGATTTACTTTTCCTGGCATAATTGATGATCCTGGTTCATTAGCTGGAATGTTTAATTCTCCATAACCAGCACGTGGCCCTGAAGCCAAGAAGCGCACATCATTGGCAATCTTCATTAAATCTGAAGCTAAAGTTTTAATTGCCCCATGAACCACATTTAAGTTTGAGTGATGTGATAAACCATAGAACTTGTTGCTCTTAGCTGTAAATTCGTGACCGTAAACCTTACCAACTTTTTTAGCAATTTCATCAGCAAAACCAGGAGCTGCATTAAGACCAGTCCCAACTGCAGTTCCCCCCATAGCTAATTCAAGTAATGTGCTATCAAGTTGCTTTAAGTATGATAAGTCATGTTCTAAAGCAGAAACCCATCCAGAAACTTCTTGACCAAAAGTTAAAGGTGTTGCGTCTTGTAAGTGAGTGCGACCAATTTTTACAACTTTCCAATATTGTTCTTGTTTCTTCTTTAATTCATCAATTAAATGTTGAACTGATTCTTCCAATTTAGCAACTGCATCAGCAGCGACAATATTCATTGCAGTTGGATAGATATCATTTGAACTTTGACCTTTATTTACATCATCATTAGGTAAAATTTCAATTTCAGGATTCAACTTTGCTGCTTGATGAGCAACAACTTCGTTACAGTTCATATTAGTTTGAGTACCAGAACCTGTTTGGTAAACTTTTAAAGGAAAATCTTGACGTAATTCTTCATCACTTAATTCAAGTAAAGTATCAATACTTTTAACGATTAAATTACCTTTTTCGGCGCTGATTTGATCTAATTCCATATTAGATTGAGCTGCAGCTTTTTTAATTTGTAATAAAGCACGGATAATTTCAATCGGCATAAAGCGTCCCGTAGGAAAATTATTACGTGAACGTTCTGTTTGTGCGCCCCAGAGAGCGTTAACTGGAATTTTTACTTCGCCAAGTGTATCTTCTTCAATACGATAGTCTTTCATTGCGGTATCCTCCCATAATAAATAATTATTTTATAACTTTATGATATAATTCACATAATAATTAAGTCAACTATTTTAAGCGAATATTCAAAATTCGAATTTTCTGCCTAACATATTGCTATTTAAAGGCGTTTTAGCTTTGATTTTCATAAATTATTTCCAACAATCTTTTTTGTTTATCTTTACACAAACCTCTTTGAATAAATTTAAAGTTTTCTTATAACCTAATTAAAACAATCTATGATATACTTACAAATAATAAAAAAAAGGAGTGATTTTATGCCTACTATTCTTACCAATATCTTGCATTGGATGTTAGCAAGTATATTTTTTGCCTTAGGCGGGATCGGACTTGCTTTACCTATTATTCCACAAGTTCCCTTTTTCCTTCTTGCAATTTTCTTTGCCTCAAAGGCATCCCCTAAATTTCATAAATGGATTCAAAAGCAAAAGATTTATCAAAAAATCATCACTCCAATAAAAAAATCTATCAAAAACAAGCAAAAATTATCTTGGATACAATTAGCCCTTGTTAAATTATTAGGTATAAAAAGCTAAACATTGATACTAAAAACTATCTTTTTAGTCAAATAAAAAACGTTAGAAATCTACGCTTAAGCAACGTAATTTCTAACGCTTTTTTTGTATTAAAAATTTTTAATTTCTTTTATTTATTTCTTTTTTTAATTACTAAACCAGACATTCCTGCAATTACAGCAGCCACTGCTCCAGCGATTACTGTTTTAACTGATGTTGTTGTTTCATCATTTGATGCCATCACATTTTCAGTTTTTACTTTTGATTTAGAAGCTTGCTTAACTGGAGTATTTTCCTTAGTTTCTTGAGCACTTGTTTCTTGAGCACTTGTTACGGCTGTATCAGCAGCCTTAATTACTGGTACAAATTGGTTTGTCACAACTTCAACTGCTTGAGGCGCATTAGTTACTGTCTTAGCCACATTTGAGATAACGTGACTTACATTAAATGTATCCTTTGATTCTTGTTGACTTTGTACACCATTATTTACTGCTGTAACAGCAGTATTTTCTTTTGCAGTAGCAGCTAGCTTAACTGGGTTGTTGTTTACTTTTTGAAGTTCACTACTTGGTTTTACTTCTGCGTTTTCTTTTACAACAGCAGCTGCTTTAACTGGGTTGTTGTTTACTTTTTGAAGTTCACTACTTGGTTTTACTTCTGTGTTTTCTTTTACAACAGCAGTTGGTTTAACTGGGTTGCTGTTTACTTTTTGAAGTTCACTGCTTGGTTTTACTTCTGTGTTTTCTTTTACAACAAAGTCATGTTTAATTGGGTTATAAATAATTTTTGGAAGTTCCTTACTTTGTTTAACTTCACTATCTTTTGCTACTACTGCAGCTTTATCATCAGATTCAGTTACATTAACCTTACCACGTTGATCTACTTTAGCTACAACTGATACTTCTGGTTTAGCAGCTGGTTTGTTAGCCTTATTCAACTTAGCATCCATTTCTACTTGAGCATTTGCAATAAGTTCATGCTTCTTAGCAGCAATTTGAGTAATCTTCTTATCACGATCTTGTTGGGCAAGATTAATCTTCTTATCCATTTCATTTTTAGCATCGCTGATTGCAGCATTTAATTTACTTTGAACATTAGCTAAGTTTTGACTTAATTGATCTTTCAAACTACTAATACGTTCATTAGCTTGGGCAACACTTGCCTTTTTGCTTGCTCTAAAGTTATCTAAAGCAACTTTGGCAGCGTTATACTTATCTGTTGCAACCTTTAAACTGTTAGCAGCAGTATTATATGCAGCTTGTTGTTTTTCAAATTTTGACTTAACCAAGTTCAAAGCTGCATTACGACCGTTTTGAAGTGCTTGATTAATTTTATTTGTTGATTGAAGTATGTAATCACCTTGTTGAACAACATATTTAGCGCGTAAAGCTACATCTCTAGTAGTATAGTCATGTTCTTTTTCAGCCACGTTAGCATAGTAGTCACAAAGATAATCATTCACTGGTTTGGCCATTTCCCAAATTAAAACATATGGAGTTTGTGAAGTAGGATTATATTGAAGTGCCAAGCCCATATATTCTGCATTTCTGAAGTTTCTAGTATGACCGCCTTGGTTTGCAGGACTTTCATCCATGTATACCATTGTTGTTGCAGTATTTAAAATTGCTAATTTCAATTCCAACATTGTTGTGTAACCTTTTGAAATAGCTGTACGTCCAAATGCATCTAATGATAGATTTTCAGCTGTACTAATTAAACCTTGTGCTAAAAATGTTTTTTGATATCTTACACCAAAGTTTTGGTGATTGTAATCAAGATTATTAGCTAGTCGAACTTGAACTAAGTCTTCTGTTGCTTGTTGAACATTTCTATTAAACTTAACGTTATCAAGTCCTTGTGCTTTTCTCCATGAATTTACAAGAGTCACAGCATAATCTGCAAGTTCTAATTTTTGGTTATCTGTTAAATTACCATTGTAAATTTTAGCAGATGTATCATCTTTTGGTGCATAGTAGTAAGTCATATAATGTGATCTTTCTGCACGTGTTTGAGCTGTTGTTTGTGGTGCTACTAAAGTTGTTGGAAGTTGTGCTTCACTTGAAATAATATTTTCAGCATTATAAGTAGGTGCACTCACTGGATTATTAGAGCTATCAACACCGTGTACTTGACTTGCTGGTACTGCGGTTGTGTACTTTTTAATAGCTTCTTTATATTCTGAAGTATTTTTAGCAGCTGCTTGCGCTTGATCTAAAGTAACCTTTGCATCATTAACTTGTTGTTGTTCGCTCACAACTGCTTGTTGAGCAGCTTCAAGTTCTTGAAGATACTTATTTTCTTGTTCAGAATAGTTTACATTCGCTTGATTCACTTGGTTAACTTGAATATTAAACTGATTCTTTAACTCTGCTTGTTGAGCATTTGCATCTTGAGTTAATTTAGTTACATTATCATTATATTCTTGTTGTACATTTTGTACTGTAACTTGATAAGCTTGATTTGCTTGGTTCACTTGTTGTTGACTTTGAGCTTCAATGTTATTTACAACATGATTGTATTCAGTTTTGGGATCAACAACATTTTGCGTACTTTGTTCGTTAGCAACTTGTGGATTTACGTTATCGGCATTAACCTTTTGTGCTGCAATTCCCATTAAAACAGCATTTGACAATAATGAAACAGTTATTAATTTCTTGTTTTCCATAGCGATTACCTCTTTTTTATTTTTTCACACTTTGTTTATTACACATTGAGTATAACACTTACATCAACGTTTCACAATATGTTTTTTCATATTTTGTTAATTTTTTTTAAGAACAAAAACCAATACTCTTTCTTTATACACCGAAAGAACGCTGATATTATAAAGTTTAACCAAAAAAATAGCCCCATATATTTTTTGAAAATTAAAAACCTTATATACACATTATGAATAAATTGGATAAAATAAAAAGAGTGTTTTTTTGAAAAACACTCTTTGTTTACACATTATATATAACAGGTATAATTTTTAATCTTTCAACGCTGCTTTTAATGCTAAAGCTAATGCGCTTTCTTGTGGTTCATCATCTTGATTAATCTTATTAAGGAGTCGACGTTCCTCTTTTTTTGTCATCTTTTTCTTCTTTTTATCAGTTGGTTTTTCAGTGGTTCCGTCAAACTTACATCTGAAATAAACTCCATTTTTACCTTCAATTAATAACATCTTTTTATGGCATTGTGGGCAGCGGTGATTTGATACTTTCGCATCTTTACGACGACGATAGTTACAACTTTGATTTGAACAAACATAGAGTTCTCCATCACGGGTTTTCTTTACCTTCAAGAAACTATCGCAATCAGGACATTTTTTCTTAGTTAATGAGAAATCTTTATAGCTTTGATTACTATTTTTAATTTCCGCCACTAATTTTTTCGTATCTTGTTTAATATCTTGAATGAATTTTTGCTGTTTTAATTTTCCTAAGGCAATATTTTCTAGTTGTTGTTCCCACTTAGCGGTTAATTTGGGCGATACTAGTTCAGGGTTTACCAAATTCAAAAGTTGCTTGCCCTTTGGCGTTACTTTCAAACCATTCCCAACGCGTTCCATCATTTGAGTATTAACTAATTTTTCAATAATTTCCGCACGCGTTGCCGGTGTTCCCAAGCCAAATTTTTCCATTTGCATCAACAAGCTCGCTTCACTTAATGGGCTTGGTGGGATAGTTAGTTTTTCTTCAATCTTAAATTTAGAATCTATTTTTTGATTTTCTTTCAATACAATTCCATTTGTATCTTCAGTTTCTTGCTTCCATCCTAAATCTAATACTTTTTTACCTTTAAAGATGAAAACTTCATTTCCAAAATAAACATGGCTTGTAATTTGTTCTTGTTTAAAGGGTTCTGCAAAAATACCTAAAAAACGGTTAACGATTAAATTATATATGCGTTGTTCATCATTCGTATATTTGGCAAAATCAGGAACTTGCTCTGTTGGAATTAAGGCATGGTGATCTGAAACTTTACTGTCATTAAAGACTGACGTTTTAACCACTTTAGCTCCTTTTTTTAAAATTTCTTCCGCCTTTTTAGAACTACGCTTAATCGCATTCAACCGCTCTTTTAAAGTCGCTTTAATATCATTTGACAGATACTTACTATCCGTTCGCGGATATGATACCGTTTTATGCACTTCATATAAACGTTGAACTAAGCCTAATGTTTTTTTAGCTGAATACCCGTAACGTTGGTTAGCATCCCTTTGTAAATCAGTTAGGTCATATAGCGTTGGTGCTGGTTGTTTTTTGATTTTTCTTTCGACTTTTTTTACTTGCCCTACATTTTTTTGTAATTCGCTTATCTTTTGTTCAGCTTGATTCCTTGAAGTAAATTCAAATTGATTTTTTTGAACTAAACTAGCATTTTGTCCATCAACTGTTAAGTTAATTTGAAAATATTTCTTTGGAATAAATTTTTCAATTTTTTCTTCTTGTTGACGAACTAATGCAAGGGTTGGTGTTTGAACACGTCCAGCTGATAAATTATCGTCATATTTTACCGTGAGCGCACGCGTAACGTTTAAACCAATTAACCAATCCGCGGTTGCCCTAGCTAAAGCAGATTCATAGAGATTATCATAATTTTTAGCTGGTTTAAGATTTTTAAACCCATCACGCACCGCTTTATCCGTTTGTGATGAAATCCAAAGCCGACTAATTTTTTTGTTCGCCCGAACGTATTGTAAAATCCATCGTGCAACTAGTTCTCCTTCTCTTCCGGCGTCAGTCGCAATCACAATCTCATCAATATCTTTTCGTTTAACTAACTGCGAAATTGTCGCCAACTGTCCTCTAGACTTTGGTAGTGGTTTAATGCCAATAAATTTTGGAATCATTGGTAAAGTTTCACTCTGCCATTTTTGCCAATCTTTATTCAAATCTTCTGGCATTTTTAAGCCTAACAAGTGACCTAATGCCCAAGTAACGACATACTGCTTTCCTTCTAGATAATTCTTTTTTTGTGTATCAGCCTTTAAGATTCGCGCTATATCTCTAGCTACACTTGGTTTTTCGGCTAAAATTAATTTTTTCATTGTCATCCTCTTTTATCAATCTATTAATACTACAATCATACCAAATCTTAATAAGACTATCCAAAATAATTAAGAACCATTATACTTGGTTTGAGGTGATAAAATGAACGACCAAATTAATTTAAAAAATCCTAAAATAATCAATCAAATTAAGCATGCAAAAAAAATTTGGGAAGAATATAATCACCAAATTAATAACAATAATTATTATGACTATTTCCTCTTAGCACAAACCTTCAAATATTTAGGTGATGATCCTTATATTGAACCTAATTTTAAATTCAAAATTGGTAGTAATATTTCTTTTGGATCCAATTCTTTTATCAATCACGATACAACAATTATTGATTTTGCCCCTGTAACAATCGGGGATAATGTTAATATCGCACCTAAAACCGCAATTTACACTGCTGATTTTACTGAAGACCCTAATATTTTAAAAATTGCTGCAGTCACCATTTCTGATAACGTCTGGATTGGTGCCAATAGTATCATTCTACCAGGAGTCACCATTGGTAAAAACGCAATTGTCGGTGCCGGCAGTGTCGTAACTAAAGATGTTCCAGAAAATATGGTTGTTGTCGGAAATCCTGCCAAAATTTTACGTCCGATTAATTTTGATGACTCCAATAGTTAAAAAACTAGTAACTGCTATTTCAAAGGAATGGCTGATTACTAGTTTTTTGGTACACAAAAAATAGGTTCTATAATATTCTGTACTGATGAGAATTTTAAAATGTATTTTAAGATTCTCATCAGTATTTTTTGGTGTAAAATTGTACAAAAAAAGAAGTCGACTGAACCCCCGTTTCTCTAAGGAAGGATTGACTTCTCTATGTCTAATATTATTAAATTTCTTCATCAGTGTATTAATTGACAAAGAAACAAAAACATCCCATGAAGATTCATGGGATGTCCAAATGTTGATATAAAATATATTAACGTTTTGAGAATTGTGAAGCTTTACGAGCTTTCTTAAGACCTGGCTTCTTACGTTCTTTCATACGAGCATCACGTGTTAATAAGCCAGCAGCTTTTAATGCAGCGCGGAAGTCTGGATCAACTTCAAGCAATGCACGTGCAATCCCGTGACGAGTTGCACCAGCTTGACCTGAGAAGCCACCACCGTTAACGTTAACTAAAACGTCATATTGACCTTTTGTTTCAGTAACGCCAAATGGTTGAATCATGTCTTCACGAATGTCTGCGAATGGAATGTATTCTTCAACAGACTTACCGTTCATCGTGATCTTACCAGAACCTGGTACTAAACGAACACGTGCAACGGAGTTTTTACGACGGCCTGTGCCATAATATTGTACTTTAGCCACTTTGCAATTCCTCCTAGATTAATTTGTTAATGTCTAATACTTCTGGTTGTTGTGCTTCATGTTTGTGATCAGCACCACGGTAAACGTGTAACTTCTTAGCTTGTTGACGGCCAAGTGTACCCTTTGGAAGCATACCCTTAACAGATAATGCTAATAACTTTTCAGGGTCGTTTTCACGATAGTCACCAGCTGTACGAGCCTTTAAACCACCTGGGTGGTTTGAGTGGTGGTAGTAAATCTTATCTGAAGCTTTACGACCTGTTAATGCAACTTTTTCTGCATTGATAACAATAACATTGTCACCTGTATCTACGTTAGGTGTAAATGTTGGTTTATTCTTACCACGTAAGATAGTAGCAACTGCTGATGAAAGACGTCCCAAAGGTACATCTGTTGCATCAACAACATACCATTTACGTTCTACTTCGCCTGGTTTTGCAATATATGTTGTACGCACGTTAAATTCCTCCATTTGTTGTATGCATGTTTGACAAACAATAAGTTTTAACGGGGCTTACTGTGGGGCAAACAATACCAAGTACTATATTATAATTAAATAGCAAATTAGTCAATATATTTTAAATGAGTTTTTTAATCTAATTTAAAATTTCAATCGTAATAAACTTCCTTCAAATATAACCCACTTGCAGGCGCTGTTTGACGTGCTTCATTTCGATCTTTAACTTCGTATAAACGTAAAAAATCATGAATATCACGACGACCATTACCTATTTCTAACAATACAGCTACCATGATTCGAACTTGATTATATAAAAAGCCATTGCCAAAGAATTCAAAAATAATTTCATCATTTTCTTTATCTTCTCTAACTGTTGCTTCATAAATTGTTCTTACATGACTTTTTACATGGCTTCCTGAAGCAACAAAACTTGAATAATCATGAGTTCCTTCAACATCTGGCATTGCTTGTTTAATTCGTTCAACATCCAATTTAAACTTATAATGACCTGTATAATTACGCTTAAACGGATTAACAAATTCTCCTCTAGCAACTCGATACATATATCTCTTTCCATGAGTTGTAAAACGTGAATGAAAATCTTTATCGACAATTTCACAAGCTTTAACTTCACAATCAAGGGGCAACATACTATTTAATCCTCTTAGCATCCCATTGGCACTCATTTCATGAGGAAAATCAAAATGCACTACTTGTCCTAAAGCATGAACCCCTGAATCAGTTCTTCCTGATCCATGAACCGTAATATAATCATCTAATTTACTCATTTTATTAACAGCTTTTTCTAGTACCGATTGCACCGTTCTTTGATTAGGTTGAGCTTGGAATCCAGCAAAATTTGTTCCATCATATGCTAATGTTATTTTAAATCGTTGACTCACAATTTTCCTCCTAATAATTTCTAAAAATTAATAATAATATTGTGATAATTATAAAAGTAATAATTAAACCTGTATCTCGTAGATGCCACTTCATCACTCTAAATTTTGTTCGTCCATCGCCACCACGATATCCACGAGCTTCCATCGCTACTGCTAAATCTTCCGCCCGATTAAATGCCGATACAAATAATGGAATCAAAATTGGGATGACAGCTTTAATGCGACTAATTATGCTTCCTTCACCGAAGTTAACCCCACGTGATTTTTGCGCGTTCATAATTTTTACCGTCTCATCCATCAAAGTTGGCACAAAGCGTAATGCAATTGATAACATTAATGCAATTTCATGAACCGGAACTTTCAAATATCTTAGTGGCTTGATTAACGCTTCAACCGCATCGGCAATTTCCAATGGGGCAGTTGTCAGCGTCAATAACGTTGACATGACAATTATTAACACAAATCTAAAAAAGACATAGACCCCATTAACTATCCCTGCTTTAGATAACGTAAGTGGACCATAGCTCCAAATTACATGTCCGCCAGGAGTAAAAAAGACTTGCAGCGCTACAGTAAATAAGATTAGCCATATTAACGGGATGATTCCTTTAAAAAAGAAACTTATTTTGATTTTTGACAACACAATTCCACACAAGGCTAGTAATAATAATATTGCGTATGTTATATAATTATTAGCTAAAAAAATAATACAGATAAAATAAAAACTCATCATCAATTTACTACGTGGATCCATTCGATGAATTAAAGAGTTTCCATTAAGATATCGTCCTAATAATAACTTATTCATGTTGTATTCCTCTCTTTTCTAATTCATCAACTAATTCACTTAGCGTTAAGGGCATTTTTTCAAAATTAATCCCTTTAGCTTGAAGCTCAAAAGCAAATTCCATTGCTTGTGGCAATGAAAGATGATGTTTTACTATCCATTGTTTATTTTTAAATAGCTCACGCGGCGTTGTGTCAGCGATTTTTTTGCCATCTTCTAACACGATAACATGATCTGCATAATCAGCAACATCATTCATTTGATGAGTTACCAATATAATTGTCATCTTATATTCTTGATGTAACTTATAAAAAAGATCCATGATTTGCTTTCTTCCAATTGGATCGAGACCGGCAGTTGGTTCATCTAAAATTAAAATTTTAGGTTGCATCGCAATAATTCCCGCAATTGCAACGCGGCGCATTTGCCCACCGGATAATTCAAAAGGTGATTTTTCAAATAATGATTCTGATAAACCCACCATTTTAGCGGCTTTTTTTGCCACTTCATTGGCCTGTTGGTCACTCATTCCAAAATTTTTGGGTGCAAAAGCAATATCTTTGATAACCGTTTCTTCAAAAAGTTGTGATTCTGGAAATTGAAAAATAAATCCAACATCTTTACGTAAGGCATTTAAATCGCGATTTTTAGTATCCTTATCAATCTTTAAACCATTTACCGATAAATATCCCTCACTAGGCTTTAAAAGCCCGTTAAAGTGCTGTAAAAGCGTAGATTTACCACTTCCAGTATGACCAACGATTGCGGTATAACTTCCATCATCAATTTCTAGACTAATTTGATGTAAAGCTTGATACTCTAGAGGCGTATCACTTTCATATGAATAACTAATATTATTTAATTTAATTGACATAGCCAATCAATCAACTCACTTCTCGTTAAATATTTATTTGGTACCTTGTATCCCCTTTTTTTTAGCTCATTAGCTATTTTTTGTGGGTAAGGAATGTCAAGTCCTAAAGTGTTCATTTCGTTAATATTATAAAAGACTTCTGCTGGAGAGCCTTGAGTTATTATTTCACCATCATTTAAAACAAGAACCCGATCAGCCAATGTTGCTTCATCAATGTCATGAGTAATAGAAATAACAGTAAAGTTTTTTTCCTTTCGTAACTTATTAATTAAGTTAATCAATTCAATTCGTCCTTCAGGATCAAGCATACTAGTTGCCTCATCTAAGATAATTATTTCAGGTTCAAGTGCGATTGCACTGGCAATAGCAACCCGTTGCTTTTGACCACCGGATAAATGACTAGGATCATGCTCGGCAAATTTTTCCATATTAACAAGTTTCAAAGCTTCATTAACACGAACAATCATTTCCTCTCGAGGAATCCCACGGTTTTCTAATCCAAATGCGATATCGCTCATCACATCAGCACCTACAAATTGATTATCTGGATTTTGAAATACCATAGCGATTTTAGCTCGTACGTCCCATAAGGTATCATAATTTAAATTGATATTATCAACGATGATTTCTCCACTTAAAGGCTTTAAAAGTCCATCAATTAAGCGTGCTAGGGTACTTTTCCCACTGCCGTTATGTCCAATTAATGCAATCCATTCTCCTTTGAAAATATCAAAAGAGATATCATTTAAAATTACATTATCTTGATTTGGATATTGGAATTTTAAATTCTCAATTGAAATAATTTTATTATCCATTTCAATTACCTTTCTAATATAAATATAGGACTATAATAACATATCTAGCATCAATTTACATTTTCTAGCTGTTAGTCAATTTAAAATTACAAAAAAAGAGGATAGATTCCTCTATCCTCTTTTCGTAGAATGCTTTAAACTATATCAGAATAACAACATTATACTTCTGAAAAAAAAATCACTTTTTATGACGAAGATTCGTAGCGAACTACTACTTTGGACTAGACTCGGTAATATCCCAACATCATAACGCCCAATTATCGCCATAAAAGTGACAATTGATAATATTTAATTATCTAAAGTTTAGTCGACTAATTCTAGCACAACCATTTTTGCAGCGTCCCCACGACGTTGTTCCATCTTGTGGATGCGTGTGTAACCACCGTTACGTTCTGCAAAGCGTGGTGCAAGATCATCAAATAACTTTTGTAAAGCTGATTGTTCTTTCATTGTTTCTTCGTTGAAATCTGCAACAACGTTCATAACGAAAGCAGCAGCACGACGACGTGAAGCTAAATCACCTTTTTTACCTAAAGTAATCATCTTTTCAGCAAACTTACGTACTTCTTTAGCACGTGTTTCTGTTGTAACGATTTTTTCGTTAACCAACAAATCAGTAGTTAAGTTACGTAACATTGCTTTACGGTGTGCACTTGTGCGCCCTAATTTACGGTAAGCCATGAATAAATTCCCTCCCTTTAGTAATTAATTTCTAATCATCTTGACGTAATGATAAACCTAACTTAGTTAATTTTGCCTTAACTTCGTCAAGTGACTTACGTCCTAAGTTACGTACCTTCATCATGTCAGCTTCAGACTTGTTAGTCAATTCTTGAACTGTATTGATACCGGCACGCTTTAAGCAATTGTATGAACGAACTGATAAATCAAGCTCTTCAATTGTCATTTCTAACATTTTTTCTTTGTGTGTTTCTTCTTTTTCCACCATGATTTCAGTGTTCTTAGCTTCGTCTGTTAAATCAACAAACAATGATAAGTGTTCTGAAAGAATCTTAGCAGATAAACTGATAGCTTCACTTGGTGAAATAGAACCATTTGTCCACACATCAAGAGTTAATTTATCAAAATCATTTCTTTGACCAACACGTGTTTTTTCTACTTGGTAGTTGACACGTTCGATCGGGGTATAAATTGAGTCGATTGGTAATACACCAATTGGCATATCTCCAGCAAGTTCCTTGTTATCATTTGCAGAAACATAACCACGACCCTTGTTAGCATTCATCCGAACATGGAATGAAGCACCTTCAGCGACAGTAGCAATGTATTGTTCTGGATTAAGCACTTCAACATCACTGTTACCTTTAATATCAGCAGCAGTTACTTCCATCGGACCTTTGACATCAATTTCTAATGCTTGTCCTTCTTCAGAAGAAATGTTTAAAGCAACCTTCTTCAAATTCAAAATGATAGTTGTAACGTCTTCAATAACACCTTCAACAGTTGAAAATTCATGAAGAACTCCATCAATTTGAACATCAGTAATTGCGGCACCTGGTAATGAAGATAGTAAAATTCGACGTAATGAATTTCCTAAAGTAGTACCATAGCCACGTTCAAGTGGTTCAACTACAAACTTTCCGTAGTTGTCACTTTCTTCGATTTGGTGAATTTTTGGTTTTTCAAATTCGATCATTCTTATCTTTACCCCTTTCAAAACGTAACGTGTAATTTGGTTATAACATTATGAGTCTTCTCAAAATGAATACTGACCAACATTAAACACGACGGCGTTTTGGAGGACGGCATCCGTTATGAGGAACTGGTGTAACATCCTTGATTGATGTAACTTCTAAACCAGTTGTTTGAAGAGCACGAATTGCTGCTTCACGACCTGAACCAGGACCCTTAACTGCAACTTCAACTGTCTTCATACCATGTTCCATAGCACCCTTAGCAGCTGCTTCAGAAGCCATTTGAGCTGCGAAAGGAGTTGACTTACGTGAACCCTTAAAGCCAAGTGAACCTGCTGAAGACCATGCTACTGCGTTACCATGAACGTCAGTAATCATAACAAGTGTATTGTTAAATGTTGAATGAATGTGTGCAACACCGCTTTCGATATTCTTTTTCACACGGCGCTTACGTGATTTCTTTACTGCCATGAACTAGCTAACCTCCTTTTATAATTTAATTAATTATTTTTTCTTACCTGCAATTGAAACTGCTGGGCCTTTACGTGTACGCGCATTGTTCTTAGTATTTTGACCGCGAACTGGTAAATGACGACGGTGACGTAAGCCACGGTAAGAACCAATTTCTGATAAACGTTTGATGTTCATAGAAACTTCACGGCGAAGATCACCTTCAACCTTGTAGTTATCTACAACTGCACGAATCTTATCTTCTTGATCAGCTGATAAGTCACGTACACGAACATCTTCAGAAACACCTGCTTCTGCTAAAATCTTGCGAGCAGTTGTATTACCGATTCCATAAATGTAAGTTAATCCGATTACGATACGTTTGTCACGTGGTAAATCGATACCTGCAATACGAGCCATTACAATTACACCTCCTAATTATTTATTATCCTTGACGTTGTTTGTGCTTTGGGTTATCGCAAATTACCATAACGCGACCTTTACGTCTGATTACTTTGCAATGTTCGCACATTGGTTTAACTGATGGTCTTACTTTCATGAATTATACCTCCTAATGTATTCTCGAAGTACAATCTATTTAAAGCGATAGGTAATGCGTCCCTTAGTCAAATCGTAAGGAGACATTTCGACCGTAACCTTGTCTCCTGGAAGGATACGGATATAGTGCATCCTAATCTTTCCGGAAACATGAGCTAAAATCTCATGTCCATTTTCGAGTTCAACCTTGAACATCGCATTTGGCAACGTTTCTTTGATCGTACCTTCAATTTCAATCACATCATCTTTCGCCACGCAAAAGTACCTCCTTAAATTGGTTTTAAAACTTTACACGTAAAAATGTGAGAAGCTTTCCTGGAGTCCCACCTTTTTCCGCAAGTTCACTTGTCATATAGACAAAATGAGCCTATTGAAAAGATAAACCTTGATTATATTATCATGTAACTAAAAAGAAATCAAGCCTTTTAGAAAATAATTTTCAAAATACAAAAAAGACCTATCTCCATTTTTTTGGAAATAAGTCTTTAAGCAAAATCTATTTTAAGTTATCTAAAATTTCTTTTACATCAGCGAAAACTTTTTCGATATCTTGGTTTCCATCAACTTCGTGTAATAAACCATTTTCCTTGTAGAAGTCTAATAATGGTGTATTCATCTTGATGTTGACATCTAAACGGTTCTTAACTGTTTCTGGCTTATCGTCTTCACGTTGGAAGAATTCACTACCGCCACAACGGTCACATTTTCCTTCTTCTTTAGTTGGATTAAATACTTTGTGATATGTTGCTCCACAATCACGGCAAATAAAACGACCTGTTAAACGTTCCATTAATGATTCTGGATCAACGTGGATGTTAATAACAGCAGTTAATGATTTGCCTAATTCTTTACCCATAACTTCTAAAGCTTCAGCTTGAGCCATGTTACGTGGAAATCCATCTAATAAGAAACCTACGTTTGTATCGTCTTCTGAAAGACGTTCTTTCACAATACCATTTGTAACTTCGTCAGGTACTAATTCTCCCTTATCGATGTAGCTTTTAGCTTCTAATCCCATAGGTGTGCCATTTTTCATTGCTGCACGGAAAATATCCCCTGTTGAGATGTGTGGAATCTTGAATTCATCAACGATTCGTTCTGCTTGAGTTCCTTTACCAGCACCTGGTAAACCCATTAACATTAAATTCATTGCCATAATGAAATCCTCCAAAAATTTTATTACTTTTACATTATACTCTATTTTCTTACATGATTGCATAAAAAAAGAGGTTGAACATAAAAATTCAACCTCTTTTTGCCTCATGCAAGTTAAAATCTTACATTTGACCTCAATCTTAATTTCGAATAAACCCTACGTATTCTTGTTTCATCATCATACCGTTTAATTGGTTAAGTGTTTGAATTGTAACACCTACAACAATTAATAAACTAGTACCACCTAAACCGATTGATTCATTTAATCCCCATAACACAGAGGCTAATAAAGGAATTAGTGAAATTAACCCTAGGTAAAGCGAACCTACAGTACTTAAACGCATAATTAAGCGAGAAACGAACTTTTCAGTTTCTTTACCAGGCCAAACGCTAGGAATATAACTTCCTTGCTTTTGTAAGTTTTCAGAAAGTTTTTCTGGATTAACTTGTACAAAAGCGTAGAAGAAAGTAAAGACGACAATCAAGAATGTATACAAAATCATTCCTGGAACAGATTGCATATTAAACACGTCTGACATCACTTTATACCAAGTATCTTCAGAGTGATTTTGCGTAAACGCAAGCAAAATTGTTTGGGGTGCTGATATAAATGAACTAGCAAAGATAACAGGAATAACCCCAGCAACATTGACCTTCAAAGGTAAATATGAACTGTCAGTTGCACCAGCAAGACGTCTTGTATATTGAATAGGAATCTTGTAGCTAGCTTGTTCTACGTACGTAACAAATGTCACAATAAGTAAAACGATAACCAACAAGATTACCATATAAGTAATAGGTTGCCAAATATCACTACTTGAAACACCAGAAAATTGTTCATTGTAGATTTCAGCAATACCACTAGGAACACGAGATAAAATACCAGCCATGATAATCATGGAGATACCATTACCCAAGCCACGATCTGTAATCATGTCACCTAACCACGTTGTAAACATCGTACCACCTGTTAAGATAATACCAATAATTATAAACGTTTTAGGGCTAGGATCTTCAACAAGATTTAAACTACTTAAAGCGTTAAATCCAGCCGTAATAGCTACAGATTGAATAAAGGCTAAAATAATTGTTAGATATCTCGTTACTTGGTTTAACTTTCTACGACCTACTTCCCCTTGTTTACTCCATTCAACAAAGCGAGGAACAATATCCATTTGAAGCAGCTGCACAACAATTTGCGCAGTAATGTATGGAGAAACCCCCATAGCAAAGAGAGAATAGTTAGTTAATCCCCCACCACTAAAAGTGTTCAAGATATTAATTAACCCTGAAGATGCAATGCTTTGCAGAGCTTTAGCATTGATCCCAGGGACAGTGATATAAGTGCCTAAGCGAAATACAATCAAGACACCTAAGGTAAATAAGATTTTTTTACGAATCTCTTTCACGGCAAAGGCATTCTTCATTGTCTTAAGCATGATTAGATCACCTCAGCTTTACCGCCTTTTGATTCGATAGCTTCCTTAGCTGATGCAGAGAACTTGCTTGCCTTTACAGTAAGCTTCTTGTTCAATTCACCATTACCAAGAACTTTGATACCGTCTTTTTCATCTTTAACGATACCTGCTTCTACTAATAATGCTGGAGTTACTTCAGCACCATCTTCGAATTTGTTTAAAGTTTCTAAGTTAACAATCGCAAATTCTTTGCGGTTGATGTTCTTGAAACCACGTTTTGGCATACGACGGAACAATGGCATTTGTCCACCTTCGAAACCTAAACGTACTTTACTACGAGCCTTTTGACCTTTTTGACCACGGCCAGCAGTTTTACCGTTACCAGATGAAGTACCACGACCAACACGATTACGTACTTGACGTGAGCCTTCAGCAGGTTGTAATTCATGCAACTTCATTAGGTTGGCACCTCCTTATTAACACATTATTAACTATTTTGCCAATTCAACGTCCACTAAATGGTTGATTTTCATAATAGCACCGCGCATTGCAGCGTTGTCAGGAACAACAACTGAACTGTTGATACGCTTAAGGCCTAAACCTTCAACGATCTTGCGTTGCTTTTGAGGACGTCCAATGACAGAGTGAATTAAAGTAACTTTTAATTTAGCCATGAATTTGTCCTCCTATTATTCTGCTAAATGTTGAAGAGATACTCCACGTAACTTAGCTACGCTTTCAGCATCTTTCATATTAACTAAACCATCAAATGTAGCGCGTACAACGTTAACAGGTGTGTTTGAACCTAATGATTTACTTGTAACGTCAGCGATACCAGCAAGTTCCATAACGGCACGAACTGCACCACCTGCAGCAACCCCAGAACCGGCAATAGCTGGTTTCAACATAATACGACTACCACTGTATTGACCAATAACTTCGTGAGGAAGTGTTGTTCCAACTGTAGGAACTTCGATTAAGTTCTTACGAGCAGCTTCAACAGCCTTACGGATTGCTTCTGGCACTTCTTGAGCTTTACCAGTACCAAAACCTACGTGGCCGTTGTGGTCACCAACAACTACTAAAGCAGCAAAGCGAAGACGACGTCCACCTTTAACAACTTTAGTGATACGGTTAATCGCAACAACGCGATCTTCTAATTCTAATTGAGCTGGATCAATAAAAGCCATAAACGTTATTTCCTCCTTTTCCTAAAAGTCTAAACCATTTTCGCGTGCAGCTTCAGCTAAAGCTTGTACACGACCATGATATAGGTATCCGCCACGGTCAAATACAACTTCTTTGATACCCTTATCTGCAGCACGTTTTGCAACAACAGCACCAACTGAAACGGCTTGTTCAGTCTTTGTGTTGCCACTTACTTCGCTGTCTAAAGTAGAGGCACTAACTAGCGTCACACCCGCTACGTCATCAATAACTTGAGCGTAGATGTTTTTGTTTGAACGATAAACATTTAAGCGTGGGCACTCAGCAGTACCAGAGATTTTACCACGGACACGTGCATGACGTTTTTGACGTGTCTTATTCTTATCTGGTTTTGAAATCACAATTTTCACCTCTTAGATTAATTTGTCAGCATTTATGCTGCTTGATTATTTACCAGTCTTACCTTCCTTACGACGTACATATTCGCCAACGTAACGAATACCTTTACCTTTGTAAGGTTCTGGAGCGCGAACTGCGCGGATACGTGCTGCACAGTCACCAACAACTTCTTTGTTGATACCTGAAACAACAACTGAAGTAGCTGAAGGTGCTTCAAAAGTGATACCTTCTTCTTCTTCAAATTCAACAGGGTGTGAGTAACCAACGTTTAATACGAGAGTTTTACCCTTCATTTGTGCACGGTAACCAACACCACGAAGTTCAAGTTCTTTCTTGTAACCTTCTGTTACACCAACAACCATGTTGTTGAAGTTTGAACGTGTTGTACCATGTAAAGCTTTAGTTTTGTTATCTTCTGCTGAACGTTCAAAAGTAACTGTGTTACCTTCAATGTTCATAGAGATCTTGTCAGAAAATTCACGTGTTAATTCACCCTTAGGTCCTTTAACAGTTACAAAATTACCGTCTTGTTTTACTTCAACGCCTTCTGGCAAGTCAACTACTTTATAACCAATACGAGACACTGATAGACACCTCCTTATTTAATAATAAAAATTACCAGATGTAAGCTAATACTTCGCCACCAATTTTCTTGGCACGAGCTTCTTTATCAGTGATAACACCTTCAGAAGTTGAGATAATAGCAATTCCTAAACCATTTAATACTTTAGGAACAGCATCAGCTTTTACATATGAACGTAAACCTGGTTTTGAAATACGACGGATACCTGAAATAACACGTTCGTTATCCTTACCGTACTTCAAGAATACGCGAATGATTCCTTGTTTGTCATCATCGATGTATTCTACATCGCGAACGAAACCTTCATTTTTAAGAATTTCTGCGATGTCACGTTTGATTTTTGATGCAGGTACTTCTAATGATTCGTGTTTTGCTAAGTTAGCGTTACGAATGCGTGTTAAGAAGTCTGCGATTGGATCAGTCATGACCATTGTTCGTTTGCCTCCTTTACTTATCTAAATGGATTACCAGCTAGCCTTCTTCATGCCAGGGATTTGACCCTTATGAGCAAGTTCACGTAGGCAAACACGGCATAACTTGAATTTACGATATACAGAATGTGGACGACCACAACGTTCACAACGTGAATATTCTTGAGTTGAGAACTTAGCTGGACGCTTATTCTTTGCGACTTGTGACTTTTTAGCCAATGTGAAACCCCCTTATTTAGCGAATGGCATTCCAAGTTGTGTTAACAATTCTTTTGATTCTTCGTCTGTATTTGCTGTTGTAACGATAACAATGTCCATACCGCGAACTTTGTTAACATCATCAAAGTCAATTTCAGGGAAGATTAATTGTTCACGAATACCCAAAGTGTAGTTACCACGACCGTCAAAGGCACGCTTGCTTACACCGTGGAAATCACGAACACGAGGTAATGATACTGATACTAACTTGTCTAAGAAGTCGTACATACGTTCACCACGTAATGTAACCTTTGTACCAATAGCCATACCTTCACGTAAACGGAAACCAGCGATTGATTTCTTAGCTTTAGTAATAACTGGTTTTTGACCAGCAATCAAAGTTAATTCGTCAACTGCTTCGTCTAAACGTTTAGCGTTACTTACTGCATCACCAACACCCATGTTGATAACAATCTTTTCAACTTTTGGTGCTTGCATGATTGATGAGTAATTAAATTTTTCCATCAATGATGGAACGATTTCATTTTTGTATTTTTCTTTTAAACGGTTAACCATGAAGAAAGTATCCTCCTTTCGTTAATTATAAAGTTTCACCTGTTTTTTTAGAAACACGGACTTTCTTACCGTCTACTACTTTAAAACTAACACGAGTAGCTTCGTTGTTAGAAGGATCAATCAACATTACGTTAGAAACGTGGATTGGTGCTTCAACTTCAACGATACCACCATTTGGGTTAGCGTTAGTTGGTTTTTGGTGTTTCTTAACGATATTGATACCTTTAACGATCACACGGTCGTTAGCAGGGAATACTTTTTCTACAGTACCTTCCTTACCTTTGTCCTTACCAGCGATCACTTTAACCTTATCATTTTTCTTGATGAACATTATTCTTCGCACCTCCTTACCTACGTTTGTTGATTATAATACTTCAGGTGCTAAGGAAACGATCTTCATGAAGTTTCCGTCACGTAATTCACGAGCAACTGGCCCGAAGATACGTGTACCCTTAGGTGATTTATCTTCACCAATAATTACAGCAGCGTTTTCATCAAATTTGATGTATGAACCATCTGGACGGTGTGTACCGTACTTAGTACGTACAACAACAGCCTTAACAACGTCACCTTTTTTGACAACGCCACCTGGTGTTGCTTGTTTTACAGTAGCAACAATGATGTCACCGATATTTGCAGTCTTTACACGGGAACCACCTAAAATTTTAATTACTAAAATTTCACGAGCACCAGAGTTATCAGCGACTTTTAAACGACTCTCTTGTTGGATCACAGTATGTGTCCTCCTTTCGTTATTAGATCAGAATACGAATCAGTGCAAATGTTATTTTAAATACGAGTTAATATTATAAAATAACTGCTTTTTCAACGATTTCTAATAAACGGAAACGTTTTGTAGCTGACAATGGGCGAGTTTCCATGATTTTAACGATATCGCCAACTTTTGCTTCGTTGTTTTCGTCATGTGCATAAAATTTCTTTGAGTACTTAACACGTTTGCCGTAAACTTTATGATTCTTGTAAGTTTCAACGACAACTGTGATAGTTTTATCCATCTTGTCAGAAACGACACGTCCTTGATAGACCTTGCGTTGGTTACGACTTTCACTCATCGCGATTAGCCTCCTTTTCGTATTCTATTTGTTTAATTCTTGTTGACGTAATGCAGTTTTAATACGTGCAATGTTCTTACGCACTTCTTTTAAGCGAGCAGTATTTTCTAATTGACCGGTAGCTAATTGGAAGCGTAAGTTGAATAATTCTTCTTTGAATTGCTTTTCTTTTTCAAGCATTTCAGCAGTGGTTAATTCAGTAATTTCTTTAGCCTTCATTTGATTCGCCACCTACTTCCTCACGTTTTACAAACTTAGTTTTCACTGGGAGCTTGTGTGATGCTAAACGTAAAGCTTCACGAGCTACTTCTTCAGAAACGCCAGCAATTTCGAACATTACCTTACCACGTTTAACTGGAGCAACCCAACCTTCAGGAGCACCTTTACCAGAACCCATACGAACACCAATAGCTTTTGCTGTGTATGATTTGTGAGGGAAAATCTTAATCCAAACTTTCCCACCACGCTTCATGTAACGAGTCATAGCGATACGAGCAGCTTCGATTTGACGGTTTGTAATCCAGTGTGATTCTAACGCTTGGATACCGTATGTACCGAATGTTACTTCTTTACCACCTTTAGCTTCGCCACGCATCTTACCACGGAATTCACGACGGTGTTTAACACGCTTTGGTACTAACATAGATTATTTCCCTCCTTTACTGTTTTCTTTCTTTGCAGGTAAAACTTCACCACGGTAGATCCAAGTCTTAATACCTAATTTACCGTATGTTGTGTGAGCTTCAACCCATGAATAATCAATATCTGCACGTAAAGTATGCAATGGAACAGTTCCTTCTGAGAAACGTTCAACACGTGACATATCTGCCCCGTTTAAACGACCAGCAACTTGTACCTTGATACCTTGTGCACCAGCACGCATTGTACGTTGGATAGCTTGCTTCATAGCACGACGGAAAGCAACACGGTTTTCCAATTGTGCAGCAATGTTTTCACCAACTAATTTAGCATCTAAATCAGGTTTCTTGATTTCAACGATGTTAATGTGTACACGCTTGCCTGTTAAGTTATTTAATTCTTTACGAAGTTTTTCAACTTCAGATCCACCTTTACCGATAACCATACCTGGTTTAGCAGTGTGGATAGAAATGTTAACGCGTTTTGCTGCACGTTCGATTTCAATAGTTGAAACAGAAGCGTCGGCTAATTTGCTTTCAATGTATTTACGTACACGTAAATCTTCGTGTAAGTTAGCAGCAAAATCTTTTTCAGCATACCATTTTGCGTCCCAATCACGAATGACTCCGACACGTAAACCTGTTGGATTTACTTTTTGACCCACGCGTTATCCCTCCTTATTTAACTGATACCACAACTGTAATGTGGCTTGTACGTTTGTTGATTGGAGAAGCAGAACCCTTTGCACGAGGACGGAAACGTTTTAAAGTTGGTCCTTCGTTAACAAATGCTTCGCTTACATACAAATCTTCAACATCTAAGTCAAAATTGTTTTCTGCGTTTGCTACAGCAGATTTTAATACTTTTTCGATTAAGTAAGCACCTGATCTTGGTGTAAAGTTCAAGATACCAAATGCTTCAGCAACACTCTTACCACGGATAAGATCGATCACTAGACGTGCTTTACGTGCAGGGATTCGAACTGTCTTGGCAGTTGCTTTTGCTGATGTAACTTGTTCAGCCATTTTAAATCCTCCCTTACTATCTTACGCCAGTCTTCTTATCGTCATTACCATGACCATGGAATGTACGAGTTGGCACGAATTCACCTAACTTATGTCCAACCATATCTTCTTGAACATAAACTGGCACATGCTTACGGCCGTCGTGTACTGCAATAGTGTATCCAATGAAACTTGGGAAAATTGTAGAACGACGTGACCATGTCTTGATTACTGATTTCTTTTCTTGATCAGCTTGTGCTTCAACCTTTTTCATCAAATGTTCATCGACGAAAGGTCCTTTTTTCAAACTACGACTCAATTGTAATCCTCCCTTCGGACTCGAATAGCAATTATTTAAGCAACTTTACCTAAATAATTATTTCTTCTTACGGCTACGTACGATAAATTTGTTTGATCTAGCTTTCTTAGAACGAGTCTTAAGACCTGTAGTCTTCTTACCCCATGGAGACATAGGACTTGGACGACCAACAGGAGCCTTACCTTCACCACCACCGTGAGGGTGATCGTTAGGGTTCATTACAGAACCACGAGATTGAGGACGCTTGCCTGCCAACGTGAGCGACCAGCCTTACCTACTTTAATTAATTCGTGTTGTTCATTACCAACAGCACCAATTGTAGCACGGCAAGTAACAAGAATCATACGAACTTCACCAGAAGTTAAACGAACGATTGCGTACTTGTCTTCCTTACCAAGCAATTGTGCTGATGTACCAGCAGAACGAACTAATTGTCCACCCTTACCTGGTTTTAATTCGATATTGTGGATAACAGAACCAACAGGAATGTTTGCAAGTGGTAATGTGTTACCTACCTTAATATCTACATCTGTACCTGATTCAACAACTTGACCTACTTTTAAGCCTTTAGGAGCAAGGATGTATGATTTAACACCATCAGCGTAAACGATTAAAGCGATGTTTGCTGAACGGTTTGGATCATATTCGATTGCTTTAACAGTTGCAGGTACGTTATCTTTAACACGCTTGAAGTCGATCAAACGGTATTTACGTTTGTGTCCACCACCACGGTGACGAACTGTGATACGGCCGTAACTGTTACGACCAGCTGTTTTGCTTAATGAAACAACTAAAGACTTTTCAGGTGTTGTCTTTGTGATTTCAGCAAAATCAGAACCAGTCATATTACGACGACCATTAGTGGTTGGTTTGAATTTTTTGATCCCCACAGTGTTTTCCTCCTATTACAAATTATTAATCTTCAAATAATTTAATTTCTTTTGATTCGGCAGTTAAAGTAACGATAGCCTTACGACGTTTCTTAGTGTAACCTTCGTAACGACCCATACGTTTCTTCTTACCTTTAACATTCATAACGTTTACTTTAGCAACTTTAACATCAAAGATGTCTTCAACTGCAAGTTTAACTTGAGTCTTTGTTGCGCGTGTGTCAACGTCGAATGTGTAACGCTTATTGTCCATTTCAGCGATTGAAGCTTCTGTGATAACTGGACGTAAAATTACATCGCGTGATTCCATTATGCAAGAACCTCCTCTACTTGAGAAAGAGCTCCTTGAGTGATGACTAATTTATCATTATTGATAACATCTAATACATTTAAACCTTTAGCAGGAATTACTGTAACGTTCTTTAAGTTACGTGCTGCTAATGCTGCTGTTGTATTGTCATCTTCAAGAACTACTAACACTTTTGTATTAACATCTAAGTTACTCAATACTTGAGCAAATTCTTTTGTCTTTGGAGCGTCGAAACTTAATGAATCAACTACTACAAAGCTGTTGTCAAGAACTTTTTGTGAAAGTACTGACTTGATTGCTAAGCGACGAACTTTGCGTGGAAGTTTGTAGCTGTATGAGCGAGGTGTTGGACCGAAAACAGTACCACCACCAACCCATTGTGGTGAACGGATTGAACCTTGACGAGCACGACCTGTACCCTTTTGACGCCATGGCTTACGACCACCACCGCGAACGGCACTTCTGTTCTTTACAGCATGTGTTCCTTGACGTAATGATGCACGTTGCATGATAACTGCATCAAAAACAACATTGTTGTTTGGTTCGATACCAAAAACTGCGTCGTTTAATTGTACGTCACCGTTTTTGCTACCATCTTGTTTGAATAATGCAACTGTTGGCATGTATTATTTCCTCCCTTCCTCGATTATTTTACAGTACTCTTGATTGTTACTAAGGATTTGTTTGCACCTGGTACATTACCCTTAATCAAAAGTACACCATTGTCTGTATCAGCTTTAACGATTTCCAAGTTTTGGATCGTAACTCTGTTGCCACCCATACGTCCTGGGAGTAATTTACCCTTCATAACACGGTTAATAATAACACCCATAGAACCTGGACGACGATGGTAACGAGAACCGTGAGCCATAGGTCCACGGTGTTGACCATTACGTTTGATAGATCCTTGGAAACCATGTCCTTTAGACGTACCTGTAACATCCACGAATTCACCGGCTTCGAAAATATCTGCCTTGATTTCGTCTCCGACGTTGTATTCTCCAAGCTCAACATCGCGGATTTCACGAACGAAGCGCTTAGGAGTAGTATTTGCTTTTGCTGCATGACCTTTAGCAGGTTTGTTTGTTAAAACTTCACGTAAGTCTTCGAAACCTAATTGAATAGCTTCGTAACCGTCGTTTTCCATTGTTTTAACTTGTAATACAACGTTAGAATCAACTTTAACAACTGTTACAGGAACTAATTCACCGTTTTCAGTAAAGACTTGTGTCATACCTACTTTTCTACCTAAGATTCCTTTTGTGGTCATGAGTACACCTCCAATATAATTGTTTTAATTTAAATAAAATGATTAAAGTTTGATTTCGATATCAACACCAGATGGTAAGTCAAGCTTCATTAATGAGTCAACTGTCTTAGGTGTTGGATTAACGATGTCAATCAAACGTTTGTGAGTACGCATTTCAAATTGTTCACGTGAATCCTTGTACTTGTGTGGTGAACGGATCACTGTATAAAGAGTGCGTTCTGTAGGCAATGGAATAGGACCTGAAATTGTAGCACCTGTTCTCTTTGCTGTTTCAACAATCTTATCTGCAGATTGATCTAAAATGCGGTGTTCGTATGCTTTTAAACGAATACGAATTTTTTGTTTTGCCATCATTTTCCCTCCTTCGTCTATTTTGAAAATAAGACTAGCTCCGTGGAAATTACCGATCCACTCGTGGCAAAGCGGCCGGGTGTGTCGCAACCTTCCACATCAATGCTTTAATTAAACAACTAAACTGTACTTGTCCCTTGCACAAGTACTTTTCTATAATATTATATTTTGAAGATTTAATCAAGTGTTTTTTTGATTTTCTTTAAGTTTTTTTGTTTTCTTTTTATAAACTGATTCTTTCTTAATTTTTTTACTCGTCATATTTTTAACGTTCTTTAGTTTATGCATTAGATATCGACGAACTCAGCTATTTTGTTATTATAAATTTCCACATTATTTAATTTTTTGTTCTCATTTCTTTTTCTATCGTCTTTTCATTATTAATTTTCTTTTGGCACTTATCGTTTCAACTGTTCTTCAACAATTAAATTTTATTTCTTACATTGAAGTTTATTTCCTACATATTATAGATGAAATTCACTATTTTTACATTCACTTTCTTTGAAATTTTTTGAACACTATCGCGTTTTTTTTTCATTGATTATTATTATTTTTATCTTTCGTAATAATTATATTCTTCCGCCTATTATTTTGATTCTTATCTTTGGATTTAGAAGGAGCTAATTCTTTTTCGATAAATCAACGTCACTTCTTTTTGATAGAAGTTTCAATTTTTATCTTTTTTCTTATATTTTAGTCGTTTATTTTTGCTAATATTGTAAAATTTTTTTAATCTCAATTCAAAAAGCAACAGTTAGGCAGCTTGTTTTACAATCTACTCAACTGTTGCTTTTTGAAAATTTTTAATTTTTTTGTCAGTATTAATTGATAAAGATCCTATTATAAAACCACAAAAAAAGGATGCTACTAAAAAGTAACATCCTTTTACCATGTGTCATTCACAACCTATGCCGGTTGCAGGACTTGAACCTGTGACCCACGGTTTACGATACCGTTGCTCTACCAACTGAGCTAAACCGGCAAAATATAAA
>NZ_BAML01000014.1 GCF_000615845.1 Ligilactobacillus hayakitensis DSM 18933 = JCM 14209 | reverse complement strand
TAAATTAGGGATGACGGATGAAGAATTTATTATATATATCTTTTTAAATAATAAAATTCAACAGGGGATTTTATTTCCAGATATAAATGATATTGCCCAAGGACTAGGAAAAAAAGTTGAAGATGTTTCCCTAGCAGTGCATAATCTAATGGAAAAAAAACTCTTAAAAATCAACGTTGTAACTGGTGCTAATAATTTACGTGAAGATCGATATGACTTTAGTTTGTTACATGAAAAGTTAAAAGAGTTATTACGCCAAGAAATAAATAAAAATGATTTATTCGCCGTTGATAGACAATTAACCCAACTTTACAAGGATTTTGAAGATGAAATGAACGGGCCCCTTACGCCAATGCAGATTCAAACAATTCATGATTGGATTACCGAAGATAAATATGATTATGAAATCGTTCGTGCTGCATTGCGCGAAGCTGTTTTAAGTCAAGTGCCAAATTTGAATTATATTGGTAGAATATTAGTTTCATGGGAAAAAGAAGGCATTAAAGATATTAAATCTGTCAAGGAAAAAAAGCAAAAACAATTTACAAAAAATAAAGCAAAATCTGGATTTTCTGATAGAATTAAAGAGAATACAACAAAACCTAAAATTCCATTAACAAAATGGAGTAATAAATGAGGTGAAAGATAATGAAAAAAGAAGAGACCGCAATTTTTGCAGGGGGCTGCTTTTGGTGCATGGTAAAACCATTTGATACATTTCCTGGAATTATAAGTGTTAGATCAGGGTATACTGGTGGCCATACTGTTAACCCAACATACGAAGAAGTTAAGGATCATACTACTGGACATACAGAAGCTGTTAAGATAACATTTGATCCAAAAGTTGTTTCATATGAAGAATTAGTTGAGATATACTGGCGTCAAACAGATCCAACTGACGCAATGGGTCAATTTCAAGATCGAGGAGATAATTATCGTCCAGTAATTTTTGTGAAAGATGAATATCAACGAGAAATTGCGCAGAAATCAAAAGAAAAGTTAGAACAAAGTGGACTATTTGATGAACCAATTGTCACAAAAATTGAAGATGTTCAACCATTTTACGAAGCTGAAGAATATCATCAAGATTTTTACAAGAAGAATCCAGAACGTTTCGAACAAGAAGAAGCTAGTGGACGCAATCAATTTAAGGATAAGTACTGGAAGTAAATAGTTATGGATGAATTACAACGAGTTTGGAAGAGACACGAATATTTAGCTAAAGCATCAACAGCCTTCTTTTATGGTATCTTAGTTTCGATAGCGATGAATTTCTTTTGGGAACCGGGGAAAATTTATTCATCAGGAATTACTGGGTTATCACAATTAACAGCTACTTTGTTGCATAACACGCCATTTTCAATGTCTCCAGCGATATTGATACTTTTATTTAATATTCCATTATTCATATTAGCTTGGTTTCAAATTAGTCATAAATTTACAATATTTACTTTTATGGCGGTTGTTTTTTCAAGTATTATGATTAAAGCAATACATCCCGTTACTTTAACTACTGATCCAATTATTTGTGCGATTTTTGGTGGTGTAGTAAATGGTTTTGGTACAGGATTGGCGCTTAAATATGGAATTTCAACAGGTGGTTTAGATATTATTGGCTTAACAGTTCGAAAGAGAACTGGTAAATCAGTAGGAACGGTAAATATTATTTTTAACATATTTATTGTGATTGCAGCGGGATTTGTTTTTGGATGGCCACATGCATTTTATTCAGCCCTTAGCATTTTTGTAAATGCGCGGATTATGGATCTCGTATTTACACGTCAACAAAAAATGCAAGTTATTATTATTACTAGCAATCCTGATGAGGTTATTTTCTCGGTTCAAAAGCATATGCGCAGGGGAATTACAATTATCCATGATGCTGAAGGCGCATATCAGCATGATAAAAAAACGGTTTTAATAACAGTTATTTCAAGATTTGAAATGCCTGAATTAAAAGAGGCAATGAATGAAGCAGATCCTAAAGCATTTGTAAGTATTTCAGAAAATGTACATATTATGGGGAGATTTTACGAACCAACTATCTAATTCAGACAAAGAGGGGAAGAACATTTGATTTTCTTCCCCTCTTTTTGGGATATCTGTTAAAATATTAGTTGATAAAGTTTAAAAGAGAATTGAGGTGAGAAAATAAAAAATGAAAAAAATTAGTGTTATTGTACCGATTTATAATGTTGAAAAATATCTTAGAAAATGCTTGTTAAGTCTGACTGCTCAAACTTTAAAAGAACTCGAAATCATTCTAATTAATGATGGAAGTACAGATTCGTCTCGTGAAATAGCAGCTGAATTTGCACGAAAATATGATAATATCACTCTTTATGATAAGCAAAATGGTGGGCTTTCTGATGCAAGAAATTATGGTTTAACGTACGTTACAGGCGAGTATGTGGCATTTATAGATTCTGATGATTTTGTTGAACCTACAATGTTTGAACGCTTATATAATTTAAGTAACCACGGTCAAAAAAAAATCGTAGAAGCTAACTTTGTTTGGGAATTTCCGCATAAAAAAAGAATGGATATTGGTCACCAAATCAATTCCATCAAAGAATATTTAGTTCATGGCCGAGTTGTTGCTTGGAATAAAATCTATCAAACTAACTGGCTAAAAGAAATCGGGGTTTTATTTCCGGTTGGCAGATTATATGAGGATCAAGAATTCTTTTTTAAGATTGTATCTCATTTAAAAAATGTTGATGAAATTGGTTTTGATACCAAAGTAGAAGTTCACTATGTTCAACGCAAAACATCAATTTCATATAGTGAATCAACTAAGGTAGCCGATATCTTCAGCATCTATGAGAATATTATTGAGTATTATCAAAAGCGTAATTTATATGATGAATATTTTGAAGAAATTGAGTATCGAACAGTACGAAATTTATTATGTAATGTTTTAATACGAAAGGTTTTGGTTCAGAGGAAGCGTCAATTACGTATATTACTCTTAAATAGAACTAAAACTTTTATCAATGAACATTTTAAACATTGGAAGAAAAATTCATATTTAAAAAATAAAGGATTTGTAAATATATATTTAAAGATTATGAATCCAATGATGTATAAGATTATGTATTTAATCAAGTTATAGGAGAAAAAATGAATAGACGGACAATATTTGAAGAAGTTAGTTTTTGGTGTGCGCTTGTATTCTTTTTATGCGCGCTGTTATGTTTATTTGTAGCTGAATTTGAAGCTTTTATAGCTAGTATTTTTTGGTTAATTTTAGGATTAGTTACTCTAAATGAATCTTTTAAGATTAATCGTCGCAGAAATAGGAGATGACCAGGTTGAAAAAAATATTTAGTCAATTTAATTTTTGGGTCGCAATTTTTTGCTTTGGTTTAGCATTAAGTGACTTATTTTTCTTGAAAAGTAAGCTGCCAATTCTTGATGCGATACTAATTTTCATCGGAATTTTAGACTTAATTAACGTATATTTAACCATTAAAGTTAATGATGATTAATCTATTTGATCGTTACGAAATAAAAAAGCTAAGAAGAATCGTATCAAAATACGAAACTTTTTAGCTTTTTTATTTAGGCATTTAATCCTAATGATTCAATAATAATAGTGGCAGTTTCTTCAATAGATTTCTTAGCAACGTTTATTTGAAGACACCCTAATTTTTTATAGAGGTTTCTAGCAAATTCAAGTTCTTCATTGATGTTATCAACGTTTGAATATGTTGTATCAGGATTGAGGCCATAAGCAATCATTCTTTGGCGACGAATATTATTTAAAACTTCGGGATCATTTGTTAACCCAAAAATCTTATTTTTGTCAACCTTGTAAATTTCATCAGGAATTTGTGCTTTAGGTACAAGTGGTAGATTAGCGACTTTATATCCTTGATTTGCAAGATATAAGGAAAGGGGCGTTTTAGAAGTTCTAGAAACACCCAATAATACAATGTCAGCTTTTAAAAATCCAGATGGATCTTTTCCATCATCATAGGTAACAGCGAATTCAAGCGCTTCAATTCGTTTGAAATAATCTGTATTCATATTGTGCTTCAATCCAGATGCATAAAGAGGTGTTTCTTTTGTTCGATTTTGTAAAATAGTTACAAGATCAGTTAATGCATCAAAAACTTGTAGGTTATTTTCTTTACAAAAACTATTAACTAAATTTGATAATTCGGGATTTACTAAAGTATGTAGAATAATTGCATTATCTTTTTTAGCTTTGTTCAAAATACCATTTAATAATGATTCTGTTTTAACTAATGGGAAACGACTAATATTAAATTGACTTTTTGGAAATTGAACAGTTCCCGCTGTTAATAAACTAAATCCAGTTTCCCCCAGCGAATCTGAAATGATGTAGATATTAATTTTTTCATTATTCATAGAGAATCCCCTCCTGAAAGTAAGCGTTTTACACTATATATTATATGGTTTTTAAAGTAATGTGTCTATAAAGAGTTAGATATTTACAGAAAAGTTTCTAAATTTTATTGACGATGTAAAAGGCATTCGTTATAATAAAAAAGAACTGTTGAAATACGTAAAAAATTGCTATTTTAGACGGTTACATTAAAGCACGGAGGGAGGGAAACAGTATGTCAAAAACAGTCGTTCGTAAAAACGAATCTCTTGATGACGCTCTTCGTCGCTTCAAACGTTCCGTTTCAAAAACAGGTACTTTACAAGAATACCGTAAACGCGAATTCTACGAAAAGCCAAGTGTAAAGCGTAAGAAGAAGTCTGAAGCTGCTCGTAAACGTAAGAACAAGCGTCGTTTCTAATCATAGAAACAACATAATAAATGATTCATTAGAATCTGGTTAATAGATAAGCAGTATATCTATGATGAAGTTTCTGTTCGATTCTACGAGTTGAAGCAACGTAAGGGATTCCTTGATAATGTTCAAGATTTACCGGACGTAATGAAACTGTTTGAGGTTATGATACCTATAAAATAGTCGAATGGTACTTAATTTAAAGTTTAGCTTTGAGAAATTAAGTTTGATTTAAGTTAAACTGTTTTCAACCACTATGAATTAAATTCGTAGTGGTTTTTCTGTATATATCAAGTTAATTTACATACTTTGGGGTATTGAAGATGAATATTATTGAAAAAATTTTAGATTTTGAAGAATTTCCAAACAAGAATTGGCATCGAAAAGCGTTTATTTCTTCGTTTGTAATTTTGGTTTTTATATTGTTAATGGAAATTTTTAAGATTAGATCATTTCAAAATTTTGAAAAATCAATTACTGGATGGTTCTCAGGTAAATATGGACATCCAATGATGACCTTGGGTGAAGGTTTTTTAAACGATATGATGACAATTGCAGCTAAATTTTTTGATACTAAACCAATGGCTATTTTCGCTGTTATTTTAGCAATCGGATTAATTTATTTCAAAAAGTACTTACAAGCTTTTTGGATGGTATATATCGTAGCTAGTGGTGGAGTTATCGGAATTATTTTGAAAAAAATCGTACAACGTCCACGACCATTACATCACTTAGTGGCTGATGATGGATTTTCTTTTCCAAGTGGACACGCATTAGCTAGTACTTTGCTTATTTGGAGTGTAATTATTGTTATATTACCTTTAATCAAAAGAGGTCTAGTAAAAGAATTAATACGTTACTTATTAATTTTAATCTGGGGCTGCATTTTATTTTCACGACTATATTTCGGAGCTCATTATATTGGAGATGTAATTGGCGGTGTGTCGCTTGCATTTACTTGGATTTTCTTAAATCTACTTGTCTGGGTACAAATATTTCGAAAGATATCATAATAAATAAGAGGTTGGGATAATTTCTCAACCTCTTATTTATTTCTTGAGATTTCAAGTGTTACAATAAGATATGAAAATCTTAACAAAGGTTTAGGAAAATGATTGAAAAAATTAGAATTAAAAAAGATACGAATCTTCCAATTAATATTGGTGATGTTTATCAAATAAAGAATCAGTTATATGTGATTATTAATATTTTGAATGTTGCTACTATTTCTGAAAACGGCAAACAAAGACTAATGGCTGAATGTTTGGGACAAAAATACCGCTCAGAAAATAAATCTAGTCAATATACATCGACAAACGTTGAAGTAACCTACGGATTAAATGAAGTAGACGAAATTTCATTTGTTGGTGAATTTATTTTTGATAGTGCAGCTGAAATTTGGGTTCAAGTTACAGCAATCTTATCTACCATTCTTGAAAAAGAACAAATAAAAATAAAGTATGAAGTGACTCCAGTAATAGAATGGGGAATAAAAGACGTGGAAAAGGCTATTTTGAGATATAGAAAAAAACACATGCACTTATTGTGACAGAATTAATAGAAAAATTTGGTGTTTATCATGTATAATTAACAATAATAATTAATATAAAAGGGAGAATTGTATGATATTTAATATAGCTCCAGATGTTGATACCTTAGAGTACCAAAATAATAACGGAATAGAATCAAGTTTATATACATGGTCTGTTTTTGAAAAAAAGGTTAATGAAAAAAGTATATATTTTTGTATCAACGAATCTAATATGTTACTAGTTTTAGTTGATAAGAATAATATTAATGAAAATAACTCTTTCCGAACAGAATTTTTGAAACAATTAAAGAAAACATTGCTCGTTTGCGGAGTAAGTAAAATATATGTTGATGTTTATATCGAACAATTAAAAATTGATGAGGGAGGAACTCAAGGAAGAAACATTGAAATACGACAAACAATTGTTGATTTTGTAGATGAATGTTACCACTTAGTTCAAAAATTTGGTTTACAACTAAAAGCATTATCTTATCAAATGAAAATAAAAGATTCCTTAATCGATTTAGCATCAATGTGTAATTACACTGGTAGTGTTGTTGGAATTAAAAACTTTAAAGAAGATATGTACCAAGAATTACCGCAAAAATTTGATAGACCACTAGACATTAACAATCACATGAATGAATTATATAGTGAGATTGATAATTTGCGCTCGTTAGATCACGACACACACATTCGTGCTGTTACTAAAATCAATGTGGTTAATAGCCGTATTTTACGTAAATTCCGTAAGAAATTAAAATCACTTAAAGTTAATGCTGAAGTAAGCTCATTAATGGAATTTATTGTAAAAACTTACCTTGATGAATTTTTACTTAACGAAGTAAACGCTACGGTTGTTACGGAATTAGGGTATATAAGTGACTTTATGATTGCTTATTCTGAAAGAGTGGAAGGCTTTAATGAAGATGTTGCTGATATAATTGCAATGACTTTTGATATATTATATAGCGATATATTAGTAAAAGAAAAAGTGATTAGTGAAAGTACAGCCCAGTTGGTTAGTTCCGTAAACTATGATGCATGCGAATACGTTAAATTACAATTCCGAGATTTACAAGATTAATTTTAACAATTAGGAGAACATTTTTATGGATGGAAATAAATTATCTAAGCGACTAGAAAAAGTTGCAACATATGTTAATAAAGGGGCCAGAATGGCGGATATTGGCTCAGATCATGCGTATCTACCTGTTTATTTAGCAAAGCAGCAACAAATTGATTTTGCAATCGCTGGAGAAGTAGTAAAAGGACCTTTTTTAAATGCCAAACAAGAAGTTGAAAAAGAAGGGTTAGCACATGTTATTGATGTTCGCTTAGCTGACGGCTTAAAAGCAGTTAATCTTGAAGACAATATTAACGTTGTTACTATTTGTGGTATGGGAGGGCCATTAATTCGTGATATTTTGAATAGCGGTAAAGAAAAATTAGAAAATAAACCACGATTGATTTTACAACCTAATGTTGGTGAAAAAGATGTGCGAGTTTGGTTACAAGAAAATCATTACAAAATAATTGATGAAGACATCTTAGAAGAAGATAAGCACATTTATGAAATTATGGTTGCTGAATATACTTCAGAACAAACTAATTTATCAGAAGCTGAGTTATTATTTGGAAAGTATTTACTAGAAAATAAAAATGATGTTTTTCGTAAAAAATGGCACAAAGAATTAGAAAAGATTAACAAAGTTAGAGTTCAATTAAAACAAGCCAAACAAGTTCCCGAACAAAAAATTGCTGAACTAGATAATTTACAATCATTAATAGAAGGTGCATTAAATGACTAAAATTAAAGAAATTATCACTAAATTCGAAGGATTCGCTCCATCCCAAATCGCCGAAAATGGTGATCCAATCGGACTTCAATTGGGAAATATGGATGAGCAGACTAAGCGTATCCTTGTAACTTTAGATGTCAGACCTGAAACAGTTCAAGAAGCCATTGAAAAAAATTGTGACTTTATTTTTGCTCATCATCCAGCAATGTTTGTTCCTGTTAAGAAATTTGATTTAAATAATCCGCAAAATAAAATGTATGCAGAAATTTTGAAGAACAATATTACTGTTTACGGGGCGCACACTAATTTGGATAATGCTAACGGGGGAATGAATGATTGGTTAGCTGATAAATTACAGTTAATTAATACTGAACCATTATTACCCAAACAACAATATCCAAATTCTAAAGAAACTTACGGAATGGGTAGAGTTGGAATTTTAAAAGAAGAAATGTCAGCCTTAGAATTTGCGAAATATTGCAAGAAGGTATTTAATTTAAAAGGCGCTAGACTAATAACTGCTGCTTCGGATAAGAACATTAAAAAAGTCGCTATTTTAGGCGGAAGTGGTGGCCGTTTCTACACGGATGCCCTTAGAAAAGGCGCCGATGCATATGTAACAGGAGATATTAGCTATCATACTGGTCATGACATTGTAGCAAGTGGTTTGACCGCGGTTGATGTAGGACATCATGTTGAAGAAATCTGTATTAGTAAGCTCGCTGATTTATTTGAAAAATGGGTTAGCGAAGAACAATGGGATGTTCAAATTTTAAAATCTGAAGTTAATACAGATCCATATCAATATATTTAGGAGTGATTTAGATGGAAAAATATCAAAACTTAGTTACAAGATTTTTAAAATATGTAAAGACAGAAACTAGATCAAATGAGGATTCACAAACAATCCCTTCAACTGCCAACCAAAAAGAATTTATTGCTGAATTAGCAAATGAATTAAAAGAATTAGGACTTGTGAACGTCCACATTTCAGAACCAAGTGGCTATGTATATGCTACATTACCATCAAACAATGACAATCAAGATGTATCCAAAGTAGGTTTTATCGCCCATGTTGATACAGCAGATTTTAATGCTAAAAATGTTAATCCAAAAATTGTTGAAAAATATGATGGTGTTTCTGATATTTATTTAGATGAAAATAAGGAATACGTATTAAGTCCAAAAGATTTTCCAAATTTAAAAAACTATCGTGGACATGATTTGATTACAACTGATGGTTCAACATTATTGGGAGCTGACGATAAAGCTGGGGTAGCAGAAATTATGGCTGCGCTAGAATTTCTAATTGATCATCCTGAAATTAAACACGGTGAAATCAAAGTTGGATTTGGACCGGATGAAGAAATAGGGACAGGTGCTGATAATTTTGACGTTAAAGATTTTGGAGCTGATTTTGCCTATACAGTTGATGGGGGTCCATTAGGAGAACTAGAATATGAAACATTTAACGCAGCTCAAGTTAAATTGACATTTAAAGGTAAAGATGTTCATACAGCAACTGCTAAAGGTATTATGATAAATGCAATTCAATTGGCTACGGATTACCAAAATTCATTGCCACAAGATGAAGTTCCAGAAAAAACAGAAGGTCGTCAAGGCTTCTATCATTTATTTAAATTTGATGGTACGGTTGATGAAGCTCATACAACATACATTATTCGTGACCATGATCGCGAAAAATTTGAAAGTCGTAAAGCTTTAATGCAAAAAATTGCAGATGAAATGAACGCTCAATTAGGCGAAAAGCGTGTCTTAATTGAGTTAAAAGATCAATACTACAATATGGCAGAAGTTTTACAAAAAGATATGACTTCTGTGGAATTAGCTAAGCAAGCAATGGAAGAATTAGATATTAAACCTGTTATTTATCCTGTTCGTGGTGGAACTGATGGATCAAAAATTTCATTTATGGGATTACCTACACCAAATATTTTTGCAGGTGGCGAAAACATGCATGCTAGATTTGAATATGTTTCAATCCAAACAATGCAAAAAGCAGTTGATGTTATTTTGAAAATCATTGAATTAACAGCTAAATAATAATTGTTTAATAACTACAAAAAAATAATATGGGAAATAAGTCATATTAAAAATCTTCTCAAAAAACGTTAGAAATCACCGTTTAATCAACGTGGATTCTAACGTTTTTTTGAGAAGATTTTTAGTCACTTATAAATAAATAAATAAAAAAGATAGAAACCAGCTGATTTCTATCTCTAATTAAATACTATTAAGCTTTTAGCGGTTTGAGCCAACAAAGTGGTCTAAAATGTTAATGGCAACAATACCAACAACACCGCAAATAATCCCACTAGTTACCCAGTTGAACTCTGCTCCAGAAAGAGCACCTGCAATGTATCCAGCTACTTCGCCATAAATAAAAGCCCATAAAATTGTATTAAGTTGTTTTAACATTCTTAACACCTCTCAGTGCCTTTATTCTATCACATTTTTGTAGAAAATATATAGTAGTTATCATAAATAAGCATAAAAAAAATATAACGTTATAATTCAAGCATTTACAAGAAACAGTAACTAGTAAATTATCATAAACAAGCAATTAAGGGAGACCCTAAAGAGACCCTAAAGAGTACCTGAATTAACTGGGGGTAGCAATTTACGACTCCCTAAGCTACCACGTTTACACAACAACAGAAATACAGTTTAAACCCTTGCTTATTTGTAGTAGGGGTTTTTTAATAACCTAGTGAATATGATATAATATAGTTATTCATTAATCTTATAATATATCTTTTCTAAGCATTCCACTTTCTAGTGGGGTGCTCTTTTTATTTGCCAATATGATTAAATACATTCATCCCTGATCTAAATAAAAAACTGGGGTACTGATTTGGTACTTCAGCTAAATTATCATCACTTAACTAACCAACAGTTTCACTGTCGTTCTGAACGATAACTGGGGTCGTAATTTGCGACCTCAGCTAAAATATCATCTTAACTATCTGATAGGGGGTGGTATCCTAGGGGTTTCTAAAATGGAAACACCTTTATACTCTTAACTGTTTGATAGGGGGTGGTATATTGCCACCCCGTCCTAAACTTGATAACGTTTTGTTATTGAGTTATTAAATCTACCACAAAAGGAGAAAAAATTTTTCATGCCCACTTTTGGGCACGGATAAATATTAAATTCTCCACAAAAGGAGAAAAAACGATTGTCCAGTTATGGACAACCCTAAATACTCATTAAATTATGTAAAAGAGGGGAAAAAGAATTTAATACCGTCGCAAAATACGACGGTATACCTTGCATATCATTCTTTTAACCTAAGATAAATAAACAAGTCATCACTGCATTTTAAAGCTCAAGAGGTACTGTCATCCATGACACACCTAAAAATGCTCTATGTTGAATATAACGGCTTGAATAGGGGTATATATGCAGTCCCATTTTAGGACTCCATGGAAGAATGCCCCCATAGTTTAGGGGGTGGTATAGCGCCACCCTTGGCGCCACTTAATTTTTACAATCTTTTAAGGGGGGAACGGATCGTTACTCCCGTTTTACAATTAATCATACTGGAAGCATTGCAAGAATTGATTTAAGAGGGATGAAACAAGCTTAATACCCTTAATAATGACAATATTTGTAAAACCTAGATATAAACTAATAACTGTAAAGAGTTGTTTAAACCCGTTGCCACTTTTGGCTACGAAAGAATAAAGATATAAACTAATAACTGTAAAGGGGTGTTTAAACTGTTTATCGACATATCTGTCGAAAGGGGGCCCTGAATTAGGGCACTGGTTTTTATATACTGGCAAATATGCCCCTAATGCACTAAAACGGTGTATTAGGTTATTTTTTCATCGACACTTGTGGCGACAACCTAACTGAACGTTTTGTTCTGCCAGTTTTTAATACCTGAATAATATGCCACTAATTGACGTCTCATTTAAAAGCTATTAGGCTTTACGCAAAAGTACCGAAAGCCTAATAGATAGGCGCTTTTAGTATGTTTCACTAAGTTTTGATAAGTAATAAACCTTGTCCTATAAGGCTTAGGGCGATTCGTACTAAAGCCTGATTCAATACCAACCCCTTGAATCAGGGTACTGGTTCTCCTATCCACGCAAAAATGGAGAGGGTATCCACGCAATAGTAAAGGATAATAATATAAATAATAATATAAAGGGAGCCTCAAAATAGGGCGCCCATTTTCATTCTCAGCAAATAAAAATGAGGATCTAAAACAGACCCTCACTAATCTTATTCAGTTATCTAACCTTTGCTAAGGTTTACCAAGTTTTAAACTCAGTGTGCTTTAATGTTATTTAGTTACCAGTAAATCTATATCCGTTACATTCATTAGGGTTTTAGCAAAATTAATACATGCTCTATCATATCTAACATATAATGCAGATTCGCTATATGGTAATTTGCTTTGAAGTTTAGTTATGCTTATCCCTTTGATTAAATGTAACTTAATAATTTCTCTTTCTGTTATATCCATGCTTTCTATAATCTTATCAATAATTTTCAAATAATATTTAGCATTGGTTAGATCAATCATATTTCTTTCAGTTGTATTTATCTTGCTAGTATTAACTTTTTCTATTCCATAACTTATATTCTGAATATCTGCATACTTAACCTTTTCTATCAGTCGTATGTAATCATTCATGAAAAACCGTTTAACATTCTTCTTTGTCTTTGATTTATCAATTTCTAAATTATCAAAAATAGACGTTCTATACTGCATTTTAAACCTCTTTTCTATATTTAGTACGCTCTTTATTGGTAGATGATAACCAATAAACCTAATAACTAACCAACATTAACCAGTAGGACGGTTAGGGATAAACGTTATTATATCAACGTTTAAAGGATGTTTAACCAACATAACCACTAAAATTAAGTACTCACTATATATATATTATATATAGATATACTCTTATTATTTATATTATATTTTAGGTTGGTTAGGTTGGTTAATTGAATTTATACCCTCCTAATGATTGTATATGGGACAATTAAAATACAAAGTGTACAGTTAGAGTACAGTTACAAAAATTCTAATGGTCCTCCTTAAATGTTTGTATATCAACGATTAAAAGGGGGTGGACTATTAGACAGTTAAAATCAGCAAACTATAATATATATATATATCCATACTCTTTTTACTAATGTTATATTTTTTAACTGTCCTAACTGTCCTAACTGTACTTCTCTTAATATATCAACGTTTAAGAGGGACAGTTACAAAAATTCTAATTGTCCCCTAACTGTCCTTAACTGTCCCTTTATATCCTGAAATTTTATTTTTTCCTCTTCTGCAATGCTTCCAATTTAACGACTGCATAATAAGTTTAATTCTTCTAGCACTTCTCTTTCCTGTTGTTGCTTTTTCCTTTTCATTCATCCCTAAAACAATCTCTAACAATTCATCCGTTGCAACAAAATTAATTTTATTTCTGTCGTCCGTTGTTATCCCTTGTTTACGGTTGTTATAGTATTCTTTCTTAGATGTTATGGTTAAATCATCCCAGTTAGGAGGAACAGGCATATTAAGATATTCAGTAATTAAATCTTGTAAGGGATCCTCTTCTTTATATTTCTCTTGTTCTAATTCAGCTTGTTTCATAATTTCAGGGCTTAAGTATAATGTTTTATCTTGTTCATATAGTACTTTGCTTTCAGCTAAGACCTGTAAAATTTCTTCTTCATGAACGTTAAAAATAGGGGATGTAATATTATCCTTGTTGCATTCAATCGGATAAAAACGGCGGTTTCCTGTCTTATCCTTTAGAAAATCAGTACTATTTGTTGTTCCAATAAATACACAATTTCTATAATGTACCTCGTTTAAGCTTTGATAAGGTCGTCTGTAATTATCCTTTGTTTGAGATATAAATGATTTTGTTTTTTCTAGTTGTGTATTTGTCAATGCACTTAATTCGGCCAATTCAACAATACAAGCATTCTCAAGTTTGAGTAAATCGTCTTTGTTTGTTCCTAAGCTTCCTAAATCATCTACAAAGTAATCAGGCATTAACCTAGAAATAGCAGTGCTTTTTCCTATTCCTTGCTTGCCTGTTAGGATAGGGACAACCTCAAACTTAACCTCTTGTTCATATATTCTTGCTATCATCCCTTTAAACCATGTAACAGTTACTTGCTTGATATAGTCGTTGTTTTCAGCTCCTAAGTGGTCGATAAAGTACTTTGCTACTCGTTCTTGTTTATCCCATTCAACCGCTTCTATTCTGTTTTTAACGGGGTCGTATTTATGTTTGTTTGTAATATCTAACAGGGCTTTGTAGATTAGTTCATCCTTGAAAAGTACGTCTGTTTGCTTCTCTAAGAAACTAGCTAAACTATTGATTACTCTATTAGTGATTAAACCTTTAGTGATGTATAGATCAGGGATGTTATCCGTTACTTCAATGTTTCCAGTGAATTCATTAAGAATAAATTTATTTCTTGTTTCATCGTATAAATTAAGCAAGGTTACAATGTTTTTAATTGAGTTCTTTTTAATTGTACCGTTTAAATTCTTTGTTAATTTCATCCCTGTAATTTCTTTGTCAATTTCATCAAAATTAATATTATTCATTAACCTTACTCCTTTTCATTTTTTCTTTTCTGTAAATTGATTTAATAATACTGTTTACCTCATTTTGAGGGAGTGGGGGAGTTATGCAATTATCATTTATTAAGTTGCTCCAGTATTCCACCGTGTAAGGATCTGATAAGTGATAGAACAACCAACCGACAACTGCAGTTAAAAAGTTGTTTCTTTCTCCTTGTAATGCTCCTTTTTTAATAAATTCTAACCATTTACCCGTTTTAGTTAATTCGTTAGTGCTGTGAGGCGCCCTCAGTGCAAGCGTTCGATTGTTAGCGTGGTTAATCATCCAAGTAGGAGCAATAGGGAGGCTTTTAAAATCAACTTCTTTTACCAGTTTATAGTTTGCACTTGGATAGCTAACGACTTTATCAGTTAGAATATCTACATTATCAATAAAGTTAATCTTATTTGTTAATTTCTGTCCCTTATCTTGTTTTAATCTGAAATATACGTGAATGCCGTTATTTTGAGTCGTCTCAATTCTTACAGGCTCTTTAAATAAATCATACCCACGTTGTTTTAAATCGTTTAGCGTGGATAATAGAGGGGTATTTTTATGTTCATCAATATCAAAGCAAATAAGATTACTCTTTTTTAGATTAATTCCAACATTCATATTAGGATAACAGCTAAACCATGATTTAATAGTATCTTCATCCGTTGTTGCTTTAGTATAATCAATGTTTTTAAACTGTTTTTTGCTTCCTGATTGCAAAGGAAATATATAAATTCCTTGATTTGCTATTTTTAAAATTTCCTGTAATATATTCATGTAAGTATCTCCTTTCTAGGTGCTTATAAAAATAGGGTAGACGTTAATTTGCCTTTAAACGCTACCCATAAATTATTTGTTTTAAGCGTGATATAATATCACGTTTTTTTATTTACTTTTTTATCATAGATCATAATTTTACTTGCTCTCTTTCTTGCATGAATTTAAGAAAACTTTCTTTTCCAATCGCTTTTACTGTTCCTACTTTTGCAACAGGTAAGCCTTGTTTAATGAATAGGTTAATTGTATTCACTGAATAACCGCACCATTTAGCAAAGTCCGTTTTATTGAGGTAGGGGGCTTTTAACTTGTCCGCTTCCAACTCATTTTTAACAATCTCTTGAATTGCCTCAATCTTTAATGACTTAGTTAGTTCATCTTTTACTTGCTTGTATTGTTCGTCTGTTAAATGCACTTGAATTACTGGAATATCCATTTTATTCATCCCCCTTATAATTATCTTTTATTCTGTTTATCCGTCTTAATTCCTCGTTTATTTGAGATTGAAGAGGCATTACAGTCTCTCTTAAGTCCTCGTCATCCCTGATAATGTAATAACCGCCTCTTCTACGGCTTGTTCCAATAGGGACGTTGTTATTAAAGATTAAATTAGTGATTTTCCGTCTTAATTCTCGCCTACTTAAGTTAGTAACTTTCATTAAGTGTTCAGTACTTACAGGCTTTTCTCTTCTCCCTGAACGTATTAAATCGTAAATAATCTTACTTAGATTATCCACGGGTAAGTTGTTAAGTAGTTTTTGTTCTTTTTTCATAATATTTTTTTAGGGGTGGGGCTATATTTAATTATGTATTTATGCAAAGAATTTAATAGATCATTTAAATAATCGTAATTTGCTTGTTCATCCTTTCCTATTAAATTCTCATTATAAACAACAGTATTAATATCTGAAATATAATACCCATATCCCTCTAAATTTCCTCCTATAATTTTTATTTTTAAGCTTCTTGCTTGTAATTTCTTTTCAATATTAGTTACGATACCGTCTATTTCCATTTTCATATTCATATTCATTACTTCCTGTTAAACATTTAATTTCTTTTTGCCACTTAGCTATTCAATCTTAATTATTTTAGGGTATTTCATCCCTTAAGCCTGTTAAATCTAATAAATTATTGTCTTTATCCATTGTTTAACTCCTATCATCTAATCTTATTCAACTTCAAAATTAACTTTTTTTTCTTTGAGGAATCTCTTCATTTCCTTAATCTCATTACTTAAACAGTTATTTAAGAAATAAAGACGGTCGATATTCATTTTTGTATTAAATTCCTTATCGTTACTGGCAACTTCAACGCTTGCAATTTCTTGCATTAAGTAATGTTCAATAGTTTGTAAATCTTCAATCTCTTTAGTAATAAAATCAATCATTTCTAATTCATTCATTATTTTTTGTCCTCTTTTCCTGTTGTAATGTAAGCGTGGTAGCACTTGTTTTACTTTAAAACTTGTTTATTCTTATTCATGAATTCCTGTAAATCTTGTTCATCTATTCTTTTACTTTTACCAACAATAACAACAGGCAAGCCTTTTTTTATATATTCATTCAGTGATTTATAAGACTTAAAGCCTAAAATATTACAGGCTTCTTTCAACGTGTAGTACTTCATACTATCACCCCCCTTTCTACATTTGTGTAACTAATATTATTATACATTTGTGTAAAAAAATCAACAATAATTATACTTTTGTGTAAATTTTAATATTTTCTACAAAAGTGAAGAAAAATGTTATGCTATAATTTTGAAAGAGAGGTGGTATTTTATGGATAATCGTATTAGAGATTTGCGAAGCGAACAAAAGCTAACACTAAAAGAGGTTAGTGCCAAAACCTATATAGCTATATCAACATTGAATAGTTACGAAAAAAATTATAGAGTTCCAAAAATAGAAAATTTAATGAGGTTATCAGATTTTTTTAACGTCCCTATCGCTTATTTACAGGGGCGGGGGCTATCTAAGAGATCCTTTTTAGATTTTTTTGCTTCTTCTTTTTATTTTGACGAAAGTTTTAGAGAAAAAGTATTAAAAAAACTAGGACTTGAACAAGATTATTTAAAAAAACTAGGCAATGCTATAATTGCAGTACAACATAAAATAAAAAATGAGGATATACATAATAAAATTGAAACAGAAAATAAATTACTACGTTCTATAAAAGAATATCTAATTTACAATGTACCATTATGTAGTGATTATTTATTTTTATCTTCTATACAAAAAAAAGATATCTTATTAAAAGAATGTTATGATGAAAAATTAAGTGATAAAGAAATGAATACAATAGATTTTGAAATAGATGAGGTTGATTCTCAAAAATATGAAAAATTTATTTTAGATAACGTGAAAAAGAAAAGTGAGTTATTGACTAAGAAAGAATTATATACTTACGTGTTGAATGATTATATGGATATCTTAAAAGTTAAAGATTTATACACAAATGAAATAGACAAAACTATAAAAGATGTATTAAAACTTTTTAATAGCATAGATGTCAATTATTCAGATAATGTAGATAATGAAACTATAAAAGAAATATCCTTTAAAAACATTGGTATGTTAGAAGATTATAAGGATCTAACTAATAAGAATAAATAAAACATGAATTATCTTTTTTCCTGTTGTTATGTAAGCGTGGTAGCAAAACCATAGCAAAGGAAAGATAGAAATGACAAAGATTAATGAATACAAAGACAAAAAAGGAAATACATTATACAGATTTAGATTTTACGCCGGTATTGATGAATTGACTGGCAAAAAGAAATATATTAAGCGTGCTTCATTCAAGACCATTCAGGAAGCTAAAAAAGAGTTGCTAAAGATTGAGTATGAAGTAAGTCAAGGTATTTACTTTAATAAGGTTAAATCAATGAAATTTGAGGATGTAATGAATGAATGGTTAGCAGTATATAAGACAACTGTTAAAGCTTCAACATACGATAATAATCTTATGTATATTAATAATTACATTCATCCCTACTTTAAGGATATGAGAATAGACAAGATTAAATTAGTTCACTGCCAAGATTTTATTAACAGGACTTTTAAGACCACTCCAACAGGGACTATATACGCTATGCAAATAGTAAAAAGAATATTCAATTATGCTATCCGTTCAGGAATAATTGAAAGCAACCCCGTTTTATACGTTGTCATCCCTAAGCAAAAACAAAGTATCGAACGTGTAGAACATGAAAATTTTTATAATAGGGATGAATTAAAAACGTTTTTAGATACCGCTAAAAAATATAATGAGAAGTACTATAACTTAGTACGGCTTCTAGCTTATACAGGTATGAGAAAGGGAGAGGCTTTAGCTTTAACGTGGGATGATGTAGATTTTACCAATAATACAATTAGCGTTAGCAAAACAGTAGCTAAAACTAATAAAGGTTATACAATACAGACCCCTAAAACTAAGGCAAGTAATAGAGTGATTAATGTAGATCAGGAAACTTTAATCTCGCTTAAAAAGTGGCAAATAGAACAACGTAAAATAATGTTTGCTTTAGGGTTTAACGTCAATACAGGCAAGCAGTTAGTTTTTAGCAATCGTAAAAATACAATTTTAAACGGTACTTTAATTAATCATATTATCAAAAAGCTAGCAAAGAAATCTGATTTATATGCAATAACTCCCCACGGCTTCCGACACACACACGCTAGTTTATTATTTGATAGTGGGATGAATGTAAAACAAGTACAAAAAAGGTTAGGGCATTCTAATATAAATACCACTTTAAATATATATACTCACGTTGTTCAAACTGAAGATAAAACGGGGGATGAATTTGCTAAATACTTGAATTTAGGATAAAAAGAGACCCTAAGAGAGACCCTAAAAAAACACTAACACCCTGTAAAGCTTTGTAAATAAAGATTTGAGGAGATTAGTAATCTTTTTTGTAGAAAAGTTTATCTAATTTTTAATCAATCAAAATTCATAGTATAATAAAGAAAAAAATCCAAGAAAGGAGGAATCTTTTCATGTTTGCACCTCTACAGGTATTTAGTTCATATAGTTTATTAAAAAGTTCGGTTCGTATTAAAGAATATGTAAAAAGAGGCCAAGAGCTAGGATATACAGATTTAGTATTAACGGACATTAATACGATGTATGGAGCAATTGAATTCTACCAAGAATGTATTAAACGAAATATTAATCCGATTATTGGTTTGACTTTAAAATATCAAGATTTTGAATTTGTTTTATTAGCGAAAAATTACCAAGGATATAAAAGTTTGTTGCGGATTTCTTCTAACAGAATGATTGAAGATGATTTTACCCTTGAAAATTATCACGCTGAATTAAATGATTTAGTTATTATAATAAAACCAACGATTGGAATGTTATATGCTAGTCAACAACTAATTGCTACCTTGCAAAATAACAACGCCTATTTAGGGATTGACCCCAGTGAAGAATTAAATCTTTATCAAGGCATTAAAGATAAATTTGGTTCTACTTTTAAAAATATCCTTTTAACTCCAATTAATTATCTAAATCCCTATGATGCATTTGCAACAAAGATTTTAGAATATATTGGGATAGGTACAAAATTAACGTCTTTCAGAGATTATACCAAGCCCGGGAAAAACTATTTGAAAACACTTGAAGAATATGAAATTCAGCCCGAAAGTGAATTTTATTCGGCGTATCAAAATGCTTGTAACCTCCTTAACGAATGTTCATTAATTTTAGAATTTCCGCCTACACAATTACCAAAATATCAAAATGGTGATAATCTCTCTTCAGAGGAATATTTAAAGAGATTGTGCTTTGAAGGTTTAAACCAAAGAATTTCACAAACGTCAGCTGAATATCAAAATTACGTAGATAGGCTTAATGCTGAACTAGCAGTAATTTTTAATATGGGTTTTGCTGATTATTTCTTAATTGTTTGGGATGTAACTAACTATGCCCATAATCATGATATTTTAATTGGGCCTGGGCGAGGATCAGCAGCAGGTTCTTTAGTATCATATTGTTTATATATCACTGATGTTGATCCGATTAAATACGACTTGATTTTTGAAAGGTTTTTAAATGATCAAAGAGCACAGATGCCAGACATTGATTTAGATATTCCAGATTTAAAGCGTGATCAGATTATTAAATATCTACATGATAAATATGGGCATAATCATGTTTCGCAAATCATAACATTCGGAACTCTCAAAATGAAACAGGTTCTTCGCGATGTTAGTCGTGTGTTTGGTTTAACTGATGCGGAACTAAAAAATTGGAATGTGGTCCTTTCAAATATTAAAGTTGATAATTTAAAAGATGCCTTTGAGCAAAGCTTAAGTTTGAGAAATTTGGTAAATGATGATGAAAAAAATCGCATAATATTTGAAGTATCCTCAACTTTAGAAGGTCTTCCGCGACATTATTCAACGCATGCTGCGGGAATCTTATTAAGCGATGATGATTTGATCGATCACATTCCAGTACAATTAGGAAGCGATGGCATATTATTAAGTCAATTTGCGAAAAATGAAGTTGAACAGGTTGGCTTGTTAAAGATGGATTTTTTAGGGTTGAAAAATTTAACTATTTTAGAAAATGCACTAAAAATAATCGCCAATAACTATAAGGAATCGGTGGATATTTCTCAAATAGATTTAAATGATCCAAAAACTCTAAAACTATATCAAGAGGCATTAACAAATGGGGTCTTTCAATTTGAATCCGGTGGTATTAAAAACGTTTTAAAAAATGTACACCCGACTTCGTTTGATGACGTGGTTGCTGTAAATGCGCTATATCGTCCTGGTCCTCAAAAAAATATTCCGGTTTTTATTACTCGAAAAAATAATTCTCAATCTATTATTTATCCTGCTCCTGAATTGGAAGAAATATTAAAATCAACCTACGGGGTAATGGTTTATCAAGAACAGGTTATGCAAGTTGCATCAAAATGGGTGGATTCACTTTAGGAGAAGCCGATTTATTAAGACGTGCTATGAGTAAAAAGAATCATGAATTAATTACTGGGATGAAGTTAAAATTTATCCAAGGGGCCAAAAAGAAAGGGTACTCAGAACAAGTAGCTGAGAAAGTTTATTCATACATCGCTGAATTTGGAGATTACGGTTTTAACAAATCGCACGCGTTGGCTTATTCAAAGATGTCTTTTGAACTTGCATATATAAAGGTACATTATCCAGCAGCTTTTTATATTTCTGTGCTAAATTCTAACTTAGGAAATACTAATAAGATTAAAGAATTTATTACAGAGGCCAAGCATAGACAAATATCTGTTTATGGTCCTGACATAAATTACGGTAGAGGTTACTTTAGTATTTGGAAAAAAGGAATAATGTTTGGCTTATCAGCGATCAAATCATTAAGAAGAGATTTTATCAAAATCATCTTTGAAGAGCGCAGAAAGAATGGAAAATTTAATTCTTTAAATGATTTTATTGTGCGTATACCACAAAAATATATTAAACAAGAGTATCTTGAAGCCTTAATATTTAGCGGTGCCTTTGATTCGATAGCTCAAGATAGAAAAAAAGCTATTTCCCAATTACCAGGTTTAATCAATAACATGAACCTAATTGGAAAAAATCAGGAATTGTTAGATATTTTACAACCTAAGACTAATAAAAGTAATGAAATTATCGTAACTGATGAAGAATGCTTAGAAAAAGAAAATTATTATCTTGGGATGTACTTGTCAAAACATCCTACGGAAAAATATGCAAATTTATTTAACCAGCTTAATTTGCTTAACGTCAGTCAGGTAAATGATTTTACAGATAAAAGTAAGGTAAATTTAATGCTCAGAATCAAAAGTATTAGAATTATCCGGACTAAAAAGGGAACGCAAATGGCCTTTTGTGTTGGGGATGATTATACTGACTCAATTAACCTAACAATTTTCCCCGATGTTTTTAAGAAAGTTTCCTCTAAATTATCTGAAGGAAACATTATCATTTTAAGTGGTCAATTAGATTTTAGTCGGGGTAAAACTGTGATCGTAAATGATTGTAAATTGGCACAAGAGTATATTCAAAAGACATACTATATTAGATTGCAACCAGACGTGGATATTCCAGAAAAAAAGAAAATCTTGCAACTTTTAAAAGAAAATCCAGGGAATTGTCCAGTTATCATGTATGACATGAAAACCGGACAAAATAAAAAACTTTCAGCCAAATATTGGGTAAATGATAATGCTGTCTTACAAGCATCTTTGAACAAATTGCTAGGTAGTCAAAATCTTATTGTTAAATAGCATTGATAATATGGATTAAATATTAATAATTTTTCCATTTATACAAGACAAATCATTTTAAACGTGGTAACATAACAATTGGAGAATGTAGTTCTACTGAAATATATACTTGAGGTGAAAAAATGAAACGCATTGGTATTTTAACTAGTGGTGGCGATGCAGCTGGGATGAATGCAGCTGTTCGTGCTATTGCTCGTTCTGCTATGAATGCAGGTCTCGAAGCATACGGTATCAACTACGGTTACAAGGGTCTTGTTGAAGGTAACATCTTTAAGATGGAATCAACTAAACTTGATGAAATTGTAAACCGTGGTGGTACAATTCTTTATTCTGCACGTTACCCAGAATTTGCAGAAAAAGAAACACAATTAAAAGGTATCGAAGTTTTAAATAAATTTGGTATCGAAGCATTAGTAGTTATTGGTGGGGATGGTTCATACCATGGTGCCGAAAAACTTACAATGCATGGATTTAATTCAATTGGTGTTCCAGGAACAATCGATAACGATATTCCAGGTACAGACTTTACAATTGGTTTTGATACAGCAGCTAATGTTGCAACTGAAGCATTAGACCGCATTAACGATACAGCAACTTCACACCAACGTGTATTTGTTGTTGAAGTTATGGGTCGTGGGGCTGGAGATATTGCTCTTTGGTCTGGTATTGCAGCAGCAGCGGATGCAATCGTTATTCCAGAACGTGAATACGATATCGAAGCTATTGCAAATAAATTAACAGAAAACCGTAAAAATGGTAAAGATCATGGTTTAATCGTAGTTGCTGAAGGTGTTATGACTGCAGCAGAATTTAAAGAAAAACTTGATCAATATGGTGATTTTGATAGTCGTGCAGTTACTCTTGCACACGTTCAACGTGGTGGTGTTCCTACTACAAAGGACCGTGTATTAGCTGCAAGACTTGGTGATTACGCAATCCAACTTCTTTTAGAAGGTAAAGGTGGATTAGCAATCGGTATCCATGATAATAAATTAGTCGCAACTGATATCATTGATACTTTAGAAAACCACAAACACCAAACAGATGTTTCATTGCTAGATTTGAATGACCGTATTCGTTTCTAATTTGTTACATTAAAAAGTATTTATTTTAATTAGGAAAAGAAAGACTAAAAAGTCATCTTTTAATATTTTCAAAGGAGAGATTTTACTCATGAAAAAAACCAAGATTGTAAGTACTCTTGGACCAGCTAGTTCTGACCTAGATACAATTACAAAATTAATTGAAGCCGGCGCAAACGTATTCCGTTTCAACTTCTCACACGGTGATCACGAAGAACATTTAGGTCGTATGAACTTAGTTCACGAAGCTGAAAAGATTACTGGTAAGACAGTTGGTCTTTTATTAGATACTAAAGGTGCTGAAATCCGTACAACTGTTCAACAAGGTGGTAAATTACACTTTGAAATCGACGATGTAGTACGTATTTCAATGGACGACTCAATCGAAGGAACAAAAGAAAAGATTGCTGTTACTTACCCAGGTTTATACGATGACGTTCACGAAGGTGGTCACGTATTATTCGATGACGGTAAGATTGACATGTTAATCGAAGAAAAAGATGAAGCTAACAAAGAACTTGTATGTAAAGTATTAAACGAAGGTACTCTTGGTTCACGTAAAGGTGTTAACGCTCCTGGTGTATCAATCAACTTACCTGGTATTACAGAAAAAGACTCAGATGACATTCGCTTTGGTTTAGACCAAGACATTAACTACATCGCTGCTTCATTCGTACGTAAGCCACAAGACGTTCTTGATATTCGTGAATTACTTGAAGAAAAGAACATGACACACGTACAAATCTTCCCTAAGATTGAATCACAAGAAGGTATCGACAACTTTGATGAAATCTTAAAAGTTTCTGATGGTTTAATGATTGCTCGTGGTGACATGGGTGTTGAAATTCCTGCAGAAAATGTTCCTTTGGAACAAAAATCATTAATCACTAAGTGTAACTTAGCTGGTAAGCCAGTTATTACAGCTACACAAATGCTTGATTCAATGCAAGAAAACCCACGTCCTACACGTGCTGAAGCTTCTGACGTTGCTAACGCTGTATTTGATGGTACAGATGCAACAATGCTTTCAGGTGAATCAGCAAACGGTGACTACCCAGTAGAATCAGTTGCTACAATGGCTCGCATCAACGTTAAGTCAGAAAATGCATTACGTGCACACAAAGCATTAACATTAGATGCATTTGACAAGACAGACGTTACAGAAGCAATTGGTCGTTCAGTTGCAGAAACAGCTGAAAACTTAAACATTAAGACTATTGTTGCAGCAACTAAGTCAGGTCACACAGCTCGTATGATTTCTAAGTACCGTCCAAACGCTGATATCTTAGCTGTTACTTTTGATGATCGTACACGCCGTGGCTTAACTGTAAACTGGGGTGTTCAACCAGTTCTTGCAGAAGCTCCTGCATCAACAGATGAAATGTTCCAATTAGCTACAGAAGAAGCTAAAAAAGCTGGCTTAGCTAAAGATGGTGACTTAATCTTAATCGTTGCTGGTGTTCCAGTTGGCGAACAAGGTACAACAAACATCATGAAGATCCAATTAATTGGTTCAAAACTTGTTTCAGGTCAAGGTGTTGGTGAAGAAACTGTTATCGGTAAGACAGTTGTTGCTACATCAGCTGAAGAAGCAAACAAAAATGCAGTTGAAGGTGGAATCTTAGTTGTTAAGACAACTGACAAAGATTACTTACCAGCTATTGAAAAATCAGCTGCTTTAATCGTTGAAAATGGTGGTTTAACATCACACGCAGCAGTTGTTGGTATCTCAATGGGTATCCCTGTTGTTGTTGGTGCAAAAGATGCTACATCATTAGTTAAGAATGGTGAAGTTGTAACAGTTGACTCACGTCGTGGTATTGTTTACAACGGTGCATCAAACACTCTTTAATAAATAGAATAAGCATTTAGAAGCTCGTAAAAAAGTAAACATTAATCTATATTGATTTGATGTGTTGCTCGTTTTACGGGCTTTTTTGTGTGTTGATAATTATCAACATCTGATGATAAATCAAGTCCTTTAAATGCATTGATAGTTTTTCTATTTTCCATTTCTGCATATTCATGCACCAAATACGCATAGTATTTTGTTGTCGTCCCAACATCAGAATGTCCAAGTCGTTTACTAATCGCAAAGATGTCACCCCCTTGAGAAAGCAATAAAGCAACGTGTGTATGACGTAAGGAATGAGTATGAAATCCAGGTCGATTGATGTGGAGGTTGTTGAGTGCTTTTTTAAGGGTGGCATTTACAGAATTGGGGTGTGCCAATGTTCCTTGCTTCGTTTTAAATACTAATTTGCGATTATTTGTCGTCTTTAGCTCGTTTAAGACGTTTAAAATATCTTTGGATACAAATAAACGATTAGCGACATCTACATCATTTAATTTTAAAGATAAACTATAGAGTATAAAAAATATTCATATAAGTGTGTTAAAATTAGATATGTATTATTACAAAAAAGAAAGGAGGAAAAACATGGAAAGTTGGATATTCTTATTGTTAATTTTAGCGATTTCTTATTTCGGAAAAAATTCAGCACTAATGTTTGCTTCAATTTTTGTAATGCTTATTAAAGCAGTTCCGTTTATATCTGAAAAATTATTTCCCTATTTTCAAGCTAAAGGTATGAATTTAGGTGTTACTTTTATTTCAATCGCAATTTTAATCCCAATTGCAACAGAAAAAATCAAATTTATTGATTTAATTAACACAATGAAATCACCAGCAGGATGGGTTGCAATCTTCTTTGGTATCGCAGTTGCCATTTTATCAAAAAATGGAGTTAACTTATTAAGTACTTCACCGCAAGTAACCGTTGCATTAGTATTAGGGACAATTATTGGCGTTGTGTTTTTAAAAGGTGTTGCTGCTGGGCCAATTATTGCCGCTGGAATGACATACTATGTAGTAACTATTTTAAATTTAAAATTTTAGGAGATAAAAATGTTAAAAAAATTACTAGGCCATGAAGTGATGGCCACTGTTACGGATGAAAATGATAATTTTGTATTTGCTCAAGTCGAAGGAGATACATTTAGAATCGATAAAAAAGAGCTCTTAAAACTTCCAAAAATGGGTTCAAAAATCAAAGGTTTTGCATATGTTAATGATTCCCATCAGTTACAAATTACGAAACAAATTCCTAAAGTCGGAATTGATCAATATGCTTGGGGGACTGTGGTTGGTTCTCGTAAAGATTTAGGTGTTTTTGTTGATATTGGACTACCTAATAAAGATATTGTTGTATCTTTAGATGATTTATCTGAATTACGTCATTTATGGCCACAAACTGGATGTAAACTAATGATTTCCCTTGAAGTAGATGATCAAAACAGAATGTGGGGGAAATTAGCTACACCTGAAATGTTTAATACCATTAAAGTTTTAGCAAAACCTAATATGAAAAATAAAAATGTTACGGCAACTGTTTACCGATTAAAAAAAGTTGGTACATTTGTAATAACTGATCACTATAACTTAGGCTTTATTCATCCTTCAGAACGTGAACAAGAACCACGTTTAGGCGAGATTGTTAATGCGAGAGTTATTGGGGTTAAAGAAGATGGAACTCTAAATTTATCTACACGACCTAGAGCTTATGAAGCAATCAGTGATGATGCGCAAATGATTTTAGTTTCCTTGCAACACTCAAATAATGTGCTCCCATTTACCGATAAAAGTAGCCCAGATGAAATAAAGGCCTACTTCGGCATTAGTAAAGGTCAATTTAAGCGTGCTGTTGGCCATTTGATGAAAGCTGGCTTGGTAAAACAAAGTGACGGACTTTTAATTTTAAATGAACAAAACTAAGGGGGAATTGTCATCGAAAATATCATCGAAGACTATTTACATTATCTAAAAGTAGAGCGTGGTTTATCGAATAATACGGTAGTAAGCTATGGAATGGATTTAAATAAATTTCGAAATTTTGTTGAACAATGTAATTTTGATAATTTTGAAAGCATTTCAAAAAATGAAATTCGAGAATATCTTGCACAATTACAAAATGAAAATATGTCAAATTCAAGTATTCTCAGAACAATCAGTGCGTTACGAAAATTTTTTAGTTACCTAGTTTCGGAACATGTTATTTCTGATGATCCGATGTTTTTAATAGATACTCCCAAAAAACAACAACACCTACCAGATGTGTTGACTTTAAAAGAAGTTGAGAACCTTTTAGCATCCCCTAATACCGGTAAGACATTAGGTTTAAGAAATAGAGCAATCTTAGAAGTTATGTATGCAACAGGACTTCGAGTTTCGGAAATTATTAACTTAAAATTAAATGACCTCCACTTATCAATGGGAATTTTACAAACAATAGGTAAGGGGAATAAAGAAAGAATCGTTCCTATCGGAGATGTTGCGATTGAATGGATTAATCGTTATCTAGAAATTAGTCGTCCTAAACTACTAAAAAAGAAAACTAGTCCATATTTATTTTTAAATTTTCACGGAAATCAGCTAACGCGCCAAGGGATTTGGAAAAATTTAAAGTTAGAAGTTAAAAAGGCTGGGATTGAAAAAAATGTTACCCCACATACATTAAGGCATTCTTTTGCAACGCATATTTTAGAAAATGGTGCAGATTTAAGAATTGTACAAGAATTATTAGGCCATTCAGATATTTCTACAACTCAAATTTATACCCACTTATCAAATAAGCGATTGACTGAAATATATAACCAAGCTCATCCACATAATTAAACCAAAGCATGATAAAATATCTATATAAAAAGTGTACATTTACTCCACAGGAGGATTTTAAAATAAATGTTTTATAAATACAAAAGAGATTATGAAAAAATAACAATGGGGTTGCTTTCTTTTATTCCTGATTTAAAAAACGTTGCAAATTTAAAATCAGAATTAGTATGGTACCAACAAGATGAAAATCGTTGCATATTTTTATGGAAAGATAATAAAAATAATTTTGTTGGGGTTTTAGGAGTAGAAATTGAAGAAGAATATCTTTTAATTCGCCAAATTGCTGTAACCCCATCAGCAAGAAATAAAGGAATTAGTTTTGAAATGTTAGACACACTTCAAGCTAATTATGCCGATAAAAAAATTCTAGGAAGCATTGATACAACCGATATAATAAAAAAATGGGAGATGTCACATGCCACAAAATAATCAAGAAGATTTTAATTTTTTGACATTAAAACTCGATAGCTTTGAAGGCCCACTTGATCTTCTATTACATTTAATTAAAAAAAATGAGATGAATATTTACGATATTGAAGTTTCAAAAATTACTGAACAATATTTAGAATATTTACATCGGATTAAAGAACTTCGCTTAGACATCGCGGGGGAATATTTGGTCCTGGCAGCAAAATTATTAAATATTAAAAGTAAAATGTTACTTCCTACAATGAATGAATCAATCGAAGAGGATATGCTACAAGATCCAAGAGAAGAATTGGTTGAACAATTAGTAGAACACCAGCAATTCAAAGAAATTTCAAAGAAGTTGCATAAGCTTGAATTAGACCGAAAACTTCTATTTGATAGGGAACAAGAAATTCTTGAAGAGGGTAATATAGATTATTCGATTAAAGAAGGAACGACTATCGATTTATTAAATAAAGCATTTTTGAATGTATTAAAAACAAATAAAAAACAGAAGAAATCGAAAATTAAGCGCCACATTACAACAGATAAATACAGCGTTACCGAAGAAATTTCTATTATTTATCAAAAGATTATAGAAAATCGTAATCCATTACTTTTTTCTGAGTTATTTGAAGATTCTAAATCTATAGAAAAACTAGTTACTTCGTTCCTTGCTATTTTGGAATTAGTTAAGGATGGAAAAATTTACGCTCAACAAGATACTACGAGTGGCCCGATATATATGGTCTTGAAAGAAGGTTAATGATGCTATCAAATCAAGCTAAAATTGAAAGTTTATTATTCGTTAGCGGTAAAGAAGGAATTACTTCAAAAGAACTTTCCAAGTTAACGAATTTATCAAAACCAGATTTAATTGAAGAACTTAATAATTTAATTCATAAGTATAATAATGACGTCAACACAAGTCTGCAGATTATACAAGCTGATGATTGCTATAAAATAGTTACAAAAAGAGAATTTTCTGATCTCATTAAACAATATTTATCTTCGCAAAGTGTGACTGAACTATCTGGAGCCACTTTAGAAGTACTAGCTATTATTGCATATAAACAGCCAATTACAAGAATTGAAGTTGACGAAATTAGAGGCGTTAAATCTAGTTCAATTTTCCAAAAATTACAACTTTTGAAATTAATCAAAGAACACGGCAGAAAAGATGCACCTGGGCATCCTATTTTATATAAAACAACGACTAAATTTTTAGATTATTTTGGAATATCATCATTAGATGAATTACCAGAGATTGAAGAAAATAACCAATCGAATGATGATTTTATGATGTTATTTAACCAAACAACAATTGATTTAAACGAGGAGGAATAATATTGGCAGAACGATTACAAAAAGTTATGGCTCGCGCGGGTGTCGCATCACGAAGAGCTAGCGAAAAAATTATTGCTGAAGGCCGTGTTAAGGTAAATGGCCAAACAATAACTGAATTAGGCTTTAAAGTAGAACAAGATGATTCTATTTCAGTTGACGGTAAATTAATTAAAAAAGATGAAAAGAAAGTATACTATTTATTTTACAAACCACGTGGAGTTATTACGGCAGTCAGTGATGATCGCGGCCGTAAGGTGGTTAGCGATTATTTTGAAGCAATTCCAGAACGCTTATACCCAGTAGGTCGTTTAGACTATGATACATCTGGATTATTAATCATGACCAACGATGGTGATTTTGCAAATATGATGATGCACCCTCGTTATAAAATCGAAAAGACATATATTGCAAAGATTAAAGGTATTATTACCAAAGAAGATTTGAGACAATTATCTAATGGCGTTATTATAGATGGAAAAAAGACAGCTAAAGCAAAAGCACGTAAAATATCAACCGATATCAAAAAAGATACCTCAATCGTATCTTTAACAATTCATGAAGGTAAATATCACCAAGTTAAAAAAATGTTTGAATCAATTAAAAAGCCGGTTCAAAAGTTATCTCGTGAAACTTATGGTACTCTTACTTTAGACGGGTTAACTTCTGGACAATTTAGAGAATTATCTCACAACGAAATTAGAGAACTTAAAAAACTCGTAACCAGTATGCAAGAGTAAAAAAGCATGATAATCAATGTGTAAAACAAAGATTATCATGCTTTTTGTTATTTGGATTCGTGTTTCTTTTTGCGCTTATAAACTAAACCAAAGGGAACCAAGTTTTCAGTGCCATTTTTAATTCTTTCAATGTTTTGCCAGTGTCTAACAAAGACGAAGATAGTTAAAATAGCAGCGACACTAGTTAAAATCCAATCGTGAAATAATAAGGATAGTAAGGTAATTAGTGAAAAACCAACCATACTTGCCATGCTTACCATACTTGAAATAAACAATGTAACTAGGAAAATTGCCCATGCAATTAAGAAAAATAGAGGATTATAAATCATTAAAGCTCCTACACTAGTAGCTACTGCTTTACCGCCTTTAAATCCAGCAAAGATTGGAAAAATATGACCAATTACGGCAGAAACCCCGATTAATAAAGGATTGGCGTTTGAATGGAAGAAAAATGGTAGTAAAGCGGCAAGGGAACCTTTAAACATGTCCATAAGAAGAACAACAGTTCCTGCTTTTTTCCCAAGAACTCTAAAGGTGTTAGTTGTTCCCATATTACCACTGCCAAAATTTCTTATATCCTTATTGTAAAAAAATTTTCCGATCCAAACCCCTGATGGAATAGATCCTAATAAATATCCTATGATTATCATCAAAATAATTTTTGAATCCAAGATAGTTTATTCCCCCTTATTTTTAACATCAGTTTTAATATTAACACAATATGATTTAAAAGAAAAAGATGTTTTAAAAATTGATGGGGCTATCGTGCCTGAAATTTTTCTGGTGGTGATTAACGTCATTTATTTAACTAATGTCTGCCGTGTCGTGGCACTTTTTTATACAAAAATTTAAGAGTTAACTTAAAATTATTGAAGCTAAACTTTTTGAAACTGTACTGCGTAAGTATAGTGCGGTGAATGATATAATAAAATACTTACTCATTGAGCAATGTGCGATACATTATGTTCGCAACTAATTTTAATATAAAGTAACACTAGTATCATATAGATTATCCCCGAAAATCACTTGTATGCTTACTAAATAATTTCCTTAGATAAAAACTAATATTATGGGACCTGATATCTTACCGCCAGATTAAAACCAAAATTCACATATAAAAGAATCTTTAAACATTATTAAGGTTAATACGCTATAATTAAAATTAGGTTTTATTGGAGCAATTTCCAATACAGCATGATATTGCACCTAATATCAAATTAAGGTATTATTAATTAGTTAAAAATAAAAAGAAGGAGATTGTGGAATAGATGCCAAATAAAGATTACAATGATGATTCCATTCAGGTCCTTAAAGGATTGGAAGCAGTTAGAAAGCGCCCAGGTATGTATATTGGATCAACAGATTCACGCGGATTACATCATTTGGTTTACGAAATTTTTGATAATGCTGTTGATGAAGCATTATCGGGATACGGTGATGAAATCAATGTAACTATTCATGAAGATGATGCAATCACGGTAGTCGATCATGGTCGAGGAATGCCTATTGGAATGCATGCATCTGGCGTTCCAACTGTTGAGGTCATTTTTACAATCCTCCATGCCGGTGGAAAATTTGGACAAGGTGACTATAAGACTTCTGGTGGACTACATGGGTAGGGGCTTCAGTAGTTAATGCACTTTCCACTAGCTTAACAGTAAGTACTGTCCGCGACGGTATCGAATACGAAGAAAAATTCGAAAATGGTGGACATCCAGTTGGAACCTTAAAGAAAATTGGAAAAGCAAAGAGAAAAAGCGGAACAACTGTTACCTTTAAGCCGGATCCTGAAATTTTCTCAACAACACACTATAATTTTGATACTCTTGCAGAACGCTTACGAGAATCTGCCTTTTTATTAAAAGGAATTAAGATTACATTAACAGATGAAAGAACAGTTCCTGCAACAGAAGAAACATTTTTATTTGAAGAAGGAATTAAAGAATTTGTTTCATATTTAAATGAAGGCAAAGATACTTTAGGTCCAGTTTTATATTTTGATGGAAAAAAAGATGGTGTTGAAGTAGAAGTTGCTGCTCAGTATAATGATGGTTATTCTGAAACAATCATGTCGTTTGTAAATAACGTTAGAACTAAAGATGGTGGAACTCATGAGGCTGGTATGAAAGCAGCATGGACAAAAGCTTTTAATGAGTATGCTAGAAAAGTTAATTTACTTAAAGTAAAAGATAAAAAGCTAGATGGTAGTGACGTAAGAGAAGGATTATCAGCGATAGTTTCTGTTCGAATTCCAGAAGAATTGTTACAATTCGAAGGTCAAACTAAAGGAAAATTAGGAACTCCTGAAGCACGTTCTATCGTAGATAATATTGTAAATGAACAATTAGGCTATTTCTTAATGGAAAATGGTGATTTTGCTCAAGAATTAGTTAAAAAATCTATCAAAGCACGTGAAGCACGTGAAGCCGCTCGAAAAGCACGTGACGAAAGTAGAAATGGTAAAAAGAGAAAGAAAACAGATCGGTTGTTATCTGGAAAATTAACCCCTGCACAATCTAAAAATGCTAAGAAAAATGAATTATTCCTTGTCGAAGGGGACTCTGCTGGAGGCTCTGCTAAGCAAGGAAGAAATAGAAAGTTTCAAGCGATTCTACCATTACGTGGTAAAGTTTTAAACACTCAAAAGGCCAAACTACAAGATATTGTTAAAAATGAAGAAATCAATACGATGATTCATACAATTGGTGCTGGCGTAGGCCCAGACTTTAATATTGAAGATGCAAATTACGATAAAGTTATTATTATGACGGATGCCGATACTGATGGTGCTCACATCCAAACATTACTTTTAACATTCTTCTATAAATATATGCGTCCAATGATTAATGCAGGACGAATTTATATTGCCTTACCGCCTTTATATAAAATAGAAAAAACAGTTAAGAAGAAAAAAGTTGTTCACTATGCATGGACAGATTCAGAACTCCAAAAAATCACCAAGGATATGAAAAACGGCTACAATCTTCAAAGATATAAAGGTTTAGGGGAAATGAATGCTGAACAACTTTGGGAAACAACTATGGATCCAGAAACGCGTACTCTTGTTAGAGTGAGAATTGATGATGAAGCAGTTGCTGAAAAGCGCGTAACTACTTTGATGGGTGATAAAGTTGAACCAAGACGAAAATGGATTGAAAAAAATGTTCAATTTACACTTGAAGACGATGGAAGTCTTTTAGACACTGTAGTTGCTGAAGGGGCACATGCTAATCGCAATCTTGATGAAAATGATAACTAAAAATAAGGGGAAGGTGAACAAATTTTGACAACTGAAAATGGTAGTAATATTCAAGAATTGTCACTGGAAGCTGTGATGGGTGAACGTTTTGGTCGCTATTCCAAATATATTATCCAAGAACGTGCTTTACCGGACATTCGTGATGGTTTAAAACCAGTTCAACGACGAATTTTATTTGCAATGAATGAAGATGGAAATACTTTTGATAAAGCATTTCGAAAATCAGCTAAATCTGTTGGTAATGTAATGGGGAACTATCACCCTCATGGGGATAGCTCAATTTATGAAGCAATGGTTCGTCTAAGTCAAACTTGGAAATTACGGGAACCATTAATCGAAATGCACGGAAATAATGGTTCAATGGATGGAGATTCTCCAGCTGCTATGCGTTATACAGAATCACGGTTATCAAAAATATCTTCTGAAATGTTGAAAGATATTGATAAAAAAACCGTTGATATGGTATTGAACTTTGATGATACAGAATATGAGCCTACAGTATTACCAGCTCGTTTCCCAAATCTTTTAGTTAATGGGGCAACAGGGATTTCTGCGGGTTATGCCACTGAAATTCCTCCACATAATCTAACTGAAACAATTGAAGCTACAATTTATCTTTTAAGTCATCCAAACGCAACTCTAGAGGACTTAATGCAATTTGTAAAAGGTCCAGATTTTCCCACTGGTGGAATCTTGCAAGGCATCGATGGGATTAAGAAGGCTTATGAAACAGGTCGTGGAAAAGTTATTTTAAGATCACGTACTAAAATAGAAAACATTCGTGGCGGGAAGCAACAAATTGTAGTTTCCGAAATACCTTACGAGGTAAACAAATCAATTTTAGTTAAACGAATTGATGAATTACGTTTATTAAAAAAGGTTGAAGGTATCAGTGAAGTTCGTGATGAAAGTGACCGTGACGGTTTACGAATTGTTATTGAACTTAAGAAAAATTCTAATAGCCAGGGGATATTAAACTATTTGTTTAAAAATACAGATTTACAAATCTCTTATAATTTCAACATGGTGGCTATTAATAATAAGCGTCCTGAACATGTTGGATTAAAAACTATTTTAGAAGCTTATGTTGAACATCAAAGAAATGTTACAACTCGCCGAACAAAATTTGATTTAGAAAAAGCTCTACGCCGCAAACATATCGTTGATGGGCTGATTAAAGCTCTTTCAATTTTAGATGAAGTAATTGAAACTATTAGATCTTCAAAAAATAAATCAGATGCTAAAATTAATTTAGTTGATAAATTTGAATTCACAGAAGCACAAGCTGAAGCTATTGTGTCTTTACAACTTTATCGATTAACTAACACGGATGTTACATCCCTTCAAAAAGAAGCTGCAGAATTAGAAAATAATATTGCAAAATTTGAGGAAATTTTATCTAACCCTAAAAAATTAGATAGTGTTATTAAACGTGAATTGAAATCAATTATTAAAAATTATGGCAATGAACGTTTAACTGAAATTCAAGAGAAGATTTCATCCCTCAAAATTGAAACAGAAGTAATGGTTGCACAAGAAGATATCATGCTTTTAGTTTCTCATGAAGGATATGTAAAAAGATCATCTTTACGCTCATTTAAAGCTTCTGAACCAGATGAAAACGGGTTGAAAGAGGAGGATTATCCTGTTTTAAATGAACAAGCTAATACTCTTGATCATCTGCTCATGTTTACTAATAAAGGAAATATGGTTTACCGACCTGTTCATGAAATTTCTGATGCTCGATGGAAGGATACCGGAGAACATCTCTCTCAAAGTGTCGGTCTTGATGCTGATGAATTTATTATTGTGGCTTATACGTTTAAAGATTTAAATGCCGAAAATGATTTTATCATTGCAACAAAACATGGATATGTCAAACGCATTCATTTAGCTGATATTAAACCAGGACGTACATATAAGTCGCGTGCATCTAGATTTATCAAATTTAAAATTGATGATGATCAAGTTATTATGGTTGACCTTATCAAGCATAATACTGAAGTATTCAGTGTAACAAATACTGGATATGGCCTAAGATACAAGATTGACGAGATTCCATTTAGTGGCCCACAGGCAATCGGTGTTAAGAATATGGATCTTCGTAATGATGATTTCGTTGCTGCAGTTAATCTTGTAAAAGATGATACTGTTTTATCAGTTTTAACTCAACGTGGAAGCTTTAAAAATATGCAACTTAGTGATATTTCAATGAGTACTAGAGCGCGTCGCGGCGTTCAAATCTTAAGAGAACTTAAAAATAATCCTCATCGTATCGTAAACATTTCTAACATTTACGAATTAGCACATTTAGTAATTATTACTGATAAAAATGAGCAAATCGAGATTGATCCAACTGATTATCCAATTAGTGATCGCTATTCAAATGGTAAATTTGTTCTTGATGTCCAAACTCAAGGAACACCACAGAAATATATTATTAAAGATTTAATAATTGAATAATTAAAAAAGCAGTCGAGAATTTAATTTCTCAACTGCTTTTTATTTCCTTAATTTTTGAATATCTTCAATACTTGGAGTAACTGAGATTGTTTTTTGACCTTCATAAACTACAAAACCGGGTTTTGAGCCGTTAGGTTTACGTAATTTTTTTACTTGTATATAATCGACTGGCACATGAGCTGAATCTCTAAATTTTGAAAAATATGCTGCTAAAATGGCTGCCTCATAGATTGTTTCTTCGCTAGGGTTATCATTTTCAATGATTACGTGTGATCCAGGGATATTTTTGGCATGTAACCAAATATAATTCTTTTTAGCTGAATGTAAACTTAATTTTTCATTTTGAATATTATTTTTTCCAACAAGAATTCTTGTGCCATCCGTACTTTCAAATTCTTGTGGTGAGCTGGTAGACTTATATTTCTTAGATTGCTTTTTAACGTTTACTTCAATATATCCGCCCTTGATTAATTCATACTGAATGTCAGGAAGATCAGCTGGAGTCGCTAATTCTAATTGCGTCTGTACATTTTCCAAATAATTAATTTCATTTTTAGTTGCAGCTATTTGTTCAGAAATATGTTGGACCGCATTTTTCATTTTTTGATACAATTTAAAATATCTTTGCGCATTTTTAGATGGACTTAATTGGGGCTTTAAATCAATTTCTAATAGGTTTTCATTATCATAATAATTAGGTAAAACTACTTTTTTCTCTCCTCGACTAACTTGATAAAGATAAGTCGTTAATAATTCACCTTTAATCCGATAATCATCAGCTCTTTGCGTATTTTTTAATTCAACAGATAATTTTTTTAATTTTTTAATATTTTTATTCAAGTTAGTCTTAACAACATGAATTATTTGACTACCTTGTTGTCTAACACGATCCGCCGTAGCTTGTTCTTGATAAAAATCGTCAAGTAAAGTACTTAAATCATCATAGGATTCCATATTTTCTTCATTACTAGAAAATATAGAAAAATCATTTTTACTTTTTCCCACAATTTTAGTAGGGTGGGGTAATGCAGTGGTTGCTAAAAATTCTTGAAAATTATCTTCTATTTTCTTTGGTTGATGTAAATAATCAGCTAATATCAAAGAAGTTAACTTCGAAAGTCCTTGGTAATATTTTAAAAGTTCTTTGGCTAGGATTTCTCGATTAGGAAATTCTTTGACGAGACTAACATACATTTTCTTATCATCTTCAAATGGATTTACTTTGTTTTGTGTAGGTGGCTGGCGATAAGTAGCACCAGGTAATAATGTTCGATAACGATTTTGATCCATTCCAACATGTTTGATCGTATCAATAATCCGCTTTGTTTCTTGATTATATAGGATAACATTACTATAACGTCCCATGATTTCAACCGTTAAAACTAAATTTACTTGATCTCCAATTTCATTTCTACCGCTAAATTTAAAATATACCACACGGTCATTGTCTAACTGGTTAATTTCAATTAATTTAGCATTTTCCAAATGCTTACGAAGCATCATTGTAAAATTTGTTGGTACTTTAGGGTTAGTAAATGGAATTTTTGTTATTTGAAATCTTGCATATTGTGGATTAGCAGATAATAGTAATGGATAATTTTGTCGATTTGCTCGAATTGTCAAAATCACTTCATTAGGATAGGGTTGAGAAATTTTAACAATTCGTCCGTTTAAAATTTTTTCCCGTAATTCTATAATCATCGAACGTGTAAATATACCATCAAAAGCCATAGATTCAGCTCCTTTATAATTTATAATAATATTTTAACGCAATCCTCTATCTCAATCAAAACATTCAACATAAAAAAGATTTGAAATCTATTCTAGATTATAGGATAATATTTAAGTGATAAAATCGAGGGGTGATATAATGAAAAGCGCTCAGGAAAATCTACTTATTGTTAGTAAATTATATCAATCACTTTTACAAAAACGTGCAAGAAATATAAAATTAACAATCGCTGAATGGCAATTGTTACAGTTAGTTGCTGATGGTAACGATACCCAACAAGCACTAGCAATAAGTACAAATTTAGATATCTCTACTTTGAGTCGCCAGTTATCGCGTCTCAAAACTAAAGGTTACTTAATTAAAGAGATAGTACGCACAGAAGAAAAAATATACACTAGACCTGCTTCTCATTACCGTGTAAGTGAAGAAGGAGAAGAAATTTTGAAAAAAATGGACTTTGACTTTGATCAATTTAATCAACAAATATTTGAACATTGGTCTGAAGAAGAAGTTAATTTATTAACTATTCTATTAAATAGACTTTCTAAACGCATTGAACAAATTGAAAATAATAAATAATAGACTTAATTAATTATTGAATTTATGATAGTCTATATAGAGATAATTTAAAAAGTAGGTGTAAACTTTATGAAAATTGCAGTAGTTACAGACAGTACTGCTTATTTAGAATCTGAAATAATTGACAAATATGATATTAAAGTCGTTCCAATCCCATTTATTTTTGGAAGCGATGTTTACAATGAAGGTATCGACATTAGTACAGAAAACTTCTATACTAAATTACGTAGTAGTAAAGAATTGCCAAGTACAACGCAACCTCCAGTTGGAGAATTAATTGAACTTTATAAATCATTAGGGGACCAAGGCTATGATGCAGTCATTAGTATTCATTTAGCTTCAACAATTTCTGGTCTCTATCAAACATTAGTAAATGTTAAAGATGAAGTTAAAAATATCGATGTTTACCCATACGATTCTCAAATTACAGTTAAATTAATGGGCTATTTAGCTGTTGCGGCTGCTAAAATGGCTAATGATGGTAAGAATCCAGAAGATATCATTGAAAAATTAAATGATATTAGAGCAACAATTAATGAATACTTCATTGTCGATGATTTACAGAATTTAGTTCGTGGCGGCCGCCTCTCAAATGCACAAGCGTTTATTGGTAGCATGTTAAAAATTAAACCAATTCTTACATTTGATAATGAATCACACAAAATCGTAGCCTTCGAAAAGGTTAGATCATCAAAACGTGCATTAAAGCATGTGGAAGCTTTATTTGCAGATGAATTTGCTAAAATTGACTATCCAATCAGATTGATTATCATTCATGCAAATGATGAACAAGCTGCATTAGATTGGAAAGATAAAATTCACGAAGCTTATCCTGAATTACCTATTGATATATCATACTTTGGACCAGTTGTTGGTACACACTTAGGAGAAAAAGCTCTAGCATTAGCATGGATGTATGATGTTGAAAAAATGTAAATTAAATCCTTTAAAGGCTAGGAAAACCTAGCCTTTATTAGTTCTAATAAATATATG
>NZ_BAML01000015.1 GCF_000615845.1 Ligilactobacillus hayakitensis DSM 18933 = JCM 14209 | reverse complement strand
TATAATATTTTTATTTTTATTAAGTTATAACTAACAAAAAGTTAATTAATTTTTTTGGTAAATGCTATATCTTTATTTTAAATTTAGTTGTATAATATTCTTGTGAGATTATGTTATTCTAAAATATCCCAATAAGAAAGTGAGGGTTTAAAAATATGGTAACACTTTATACATCACCAAGTTGTACATCATGTCGTAAAGCACGTGCTTGGTTAGAAGAAAACAACATTCCCTACGAAGAACGCAATATTTTTGCCAATCCATTAAGTATTGATGAAATTAAACAAGTTTTACAAATGACAGAAGACGGGACTGAAGAAATTATTTCTCGTCGCTCAAAAGCTTTTCAAGATTTAAATATTGATATTGATGATATTTCAATTCAAAAATTATATGAATTAGTTGAAGCAAATCCAAGTTTATTAAGAAGACCAATAATTATGGATGATAAACGTCTTCAAGTTGGTTATAATGAAGACGAAATTCGTCGTTTCTTACCACGTGAAGTTCGGGCATTAGAATTAAGAAAAGCACAAGCTTTAGTAGATTTATAAGATAAAAGATAGAAGTTGAAACAAAGTTAATTCAACTTCTTTTTTTATGCTTTATTCTGTAATTTTGTCGAGTTTTTTGGTAACATTAATAGTAACTAGTATTTATGAAAGGCGGGCATTATTATGGAAATGTTTAAGATTAATGATAATACTATTCGTGTTATTTTAGATAAAGAAGATATTGCGGCTCGTGGAATTGAGGTATTGGATATCTTAGGCAATCAAAAGAAGTTAGAAGATTTTTTCTACTCAATTTTAGGTGAAGTGGATATGGATGAAGATTTTAAAGAAAATGACGCGGTAACATTTCAAATTATTCCTCGTGAAAATGATGGAGTTGAAATGATTATTACTAAAATCTTGAACGAAGATGAAATTCCAGGAAATTTTGGACAATTTAATGATGGCGATGATAGCAAGATCAAAGCCAAGAAATTTCTGATACTGAAGATACAAATGATACCAGTGATGCTGATGATTTTAAAGAAAATGTTCGCAGTTTATTTGAAATGTTAAATGATGAAGGCGTACAAACAAAACAAGTGGGGAGTCAAAAGCATTCTGAATTCGATGATGAAGAACAACTTATTAAAGATGAACATTATGTTGTAGAGTTTGATAACTTTGAAGATTTTATCTCCTTAGCCCAACGCCTTTATATTACGAATGGAGAAGAAGTTTTATTCAATTATAAAGATAAGTATTATCTAGAAGTGACATTATCAAAGCGTTATTATCCAAAATCTGAAATGATGAATATTAAAGCAATCACATTTGAATATGGTAAAGAAACAAAAGTTAGTCCGGCTTTATTAAAGGAACACGGCAAGCTAATCATTAGAGCAGAAGCTTTACAAACAGCTAGATACTATTTCAAAAAATAATTAAATTAAATCTCTTCTTACGTACTTTATTGTATGTAAGGAGGGATTTTTTTGTTATATGCACTGTCAGAAAATCAAAAAATTGTAGACGCTAAGCAAGCGACTCGAGGAAAAAAGTATCTTTGTCCAGGTTGTAAAAATAGGGTAACCTTACGCCAGGGACAAGCAAAAGTACCTCATTTTGCTCATCAAAAATTCCAATGTAATGTTTTTTCTGAAGGAGAATCAAAAGAACATTTACACGGAAAAAATATCTTAATGAAAATGGCACAACAGCAATACGAGACAGTAGAACTAGAAGCCTATTTATCAGATTTAAAGCAAAAACCGGATTTATTAATCAATAACAAAATAGCCCTAGAATTTCAGTGTTCACCAATTACTGTGGAAAAAATGGTAGCCCGGTCAAAAGGGTATGAAAAAAAGAATTTAAGATATTTTTGGTTTCTTGGACAACGTCACCGCTTAAAGAGGAAAATGACGCAGCAAATTGCGCAATTTTTGCACTGGCATCCAAATTTGGGATTTTATTTAATCTATGTAGATGTTGAAAGAAAAAAACTTAGTATTAATTATAATATTCAAATGGCAGATTTTTTAGATGTTAAATTTAGAAGTTATGAAACTAGTTCCTTTTCGGGATTAAAATTTCTGTTTAACCAAAAGAAATTAAGTAATTATTATAGCTTGAATATTAGACAGCAATCATTGCAAATGCAAAGATTGAATATAGGAAATTTTAAATCAACAGGAGTCTTTCGGGATATGCAGCGCTTGACGTATGAAAATGGGTTAATTTTTGAAAGGATGATTCCATTTTTAATACAAAAACATTTTGCCTATCCAATATTTCAGCAATACCATTTTGTTTGGCTAATAAAGAAGATTACAAAGCAAAATGCGAATGAGGCATTGTTTCAACTTCCGTTTGTTAATCTTGAAAAAATATTATTAATGTTTGAAAGTGAGAACAAAATCGAATATTATAATAGTAACTCAAGAATAAAGGTGGGGTTTGATGACACAAGAAATTAAGAAACTACCAAAAAGAAGTGAAGTTGATGAAAAATTAACTTGGGACTTAACAAAGGTTTTTGCAGATGATACTGTTTTCGAGCAAGAATTAAAAAACTTAAATGCTCAAATTAATGAATTTGCACAAGCTAAAGGAAGTTTGAGCAAGGATGCGCATCAATTTAAGAAGGTCTTGAATCAATACTTGGATCTAATGCGAAGATTTGAAAAAGCATACGTGTATGCAAGCATGAAAAATGACCAAGATACAGCAGATACAAAATATCAAGGATATCAAGAATTAGTAAGTGCGCAAGCAACAAAATTTGAAGAAGCAACTTCATGGTTTGAACCAGAATTAATGGCCTTACCCGAAGAAGTTTTAAATCAATACTATGAAAGTGAACCAGAATTAAATGAAACTAAACATTTTATTGATGGCTTACTTTTGATGAAAGCTCATACACTTGATGCTCAAAAAGAAGAAATGCTTGCATCTGCAAGTGAAATCTTCCAAACATCAGAAAATGTTTTTGAAATTCTTAATAATGCAGATCTGAAGTTCCCAATTGTTGAAGATGAAGAGGGGAAGCAAATTCAATTATCTCATGGAACATATGCAACTTTAATTCAATCAACTGACCGTAAAGTCAGAAAAGAAGCTTTTGAAAAGCTTTATGAAACATATGATCAATTTAAGCACACTTTTGCAACAACTTTACTTTCACATGTAAAGGGACATAATTTCAATGCAAAGATTAGAAATTTTGATTCAGCACGTCAAGCATCATTATATGCTAATCATATTCCAGAAAGTGTTTATGATACATTACTTAAGCAAGTACATAAGCATTTACCATTATTACATCGCTATGTTGCATTAAGAAAGAAGTTATTACATGTTGAAGAGTTACACATGTATGATATTTATACTCCAATTACTGGAAAAGCTCATTTGACATACACCTACGAAGAAGCTAAAAAAGAAGCACTTGAAGCTTTATCAGTATTAGGAAAAGATTATACCAAACATGTACAAGAAGCTTTTGATGAACGTTGGATTGATGTTGTAGAAAACCAAGGTAAAAGAAGTGGGGCATATTCATCAGGAACATATGATACAGCACCTTACATGCTTTTAAATTGGCAAGATAATCTTGAAAATCTCTATACATTAGTTCACGAAATGGGTCATAGCATGCATTCATGGTATACAACTCATAACCAACCATATCAATATGGAGATTATTCAATTTTCTTAGCTGAAATTGCTTCAACAACAAATGAAAATCTTTTAACAGATTACTTATTGAAGAAGTATCCACAAAAAGAAATTCAACAATACATTTTGAATCATTATTTAGATGGAGTTAAAGGGACAATTTTCCGTCAGGCTCAATTTGCAGAATTCGAACAATGGATTCACCAACAAAATCAAGCTGGAAATCCTTTAACAGCCAAAGAAATTTCAGAATATTATCAAAAATTAAACGAAAAATATTATGGACCAGATGTAATTAGTGATCCACAAATCGCCTTAGAATGGGCACGGATTCCCCATTTTTACTATAATTTCTATGTATATCAATATGCAACTGGCTTTGCATGTGCGAGTGCTTTAAGTCAAGCTATTTTAAGTGGGGATGCTACTAAAGTTGATGGTTACTTGGATTACCTTAAAGCTGGAAGTAGTGATTATCCACTTGAAGTTATGAAAAAAACTGGTGTAGATATGACCCAAGATAAATATTTGGAAGATGCATTTGACGTATTTGAAAAACGTTTGGATCAATTAGAAAAGAGTTTTGAAAAATAGTTATAAAAAAGGTTGAGATTTAATTCTCAACCTTTTTTTATTTTCATATATGGTTTTAATGGAGTTTGATGTTGTTCTAAAAGGATATCAGAAATTTTATTGAAAGCACTTAGGCCCTCAAAAGAATAAGCGTGGCATGATTCACATTTAGATGTTTGATAATCGTAGACAATTACAGTTGGTGGGGTAGAAACATTCATTTCACACGCTAAAATTTGATCGTTTTTAATTGATTTCATAGCTAGTTTTGAATAACGATCTTCATTAAACATTTCCCAGTCTAAATTGGACAAGGCTGCTATTTCTTTGACTAATTCAGTCGAATAACTGCGTTTATCAATAAAAATTGAACGTTGTAAATTCATTAAGAAGTTTCTTCCTCGTTTATTACCTTGAAAACAAGCAGCTTTAAAATCAAGGGCAGCTTGGTAAATGTCTTTTGATTGGCACTCAATTTTAGCTGGGCAAGTAGTGGTTTGATTAATTGTATGCATATTAATCAGAGGGATAAATTTATATTTTATTTTCTCACTAAAAGCTTCTTGTAATTGAAGCATTTGGGCTTCAGCTTCATAGCACTTATTGCCGAGGGGATTGATAAATAAGTAAAGCTCTAACACTAAAATTCCTCCTAAAAATTTACACTCAAGTCTTTAATATTACTTTAAACAAATTTTTTAAAGATTTCAAAGATTTTGTTTTTAACGTTGAAATTTAACAACGATTGTGAGTAATATGGTAAACTAATAAGGAATACAATAAAATTGGAGGGGATGCGCGATGGATTGGAGTAAATTTTTAAATCCTTACGAACAAACCGTAAATGAATTAAAACTTAAATTACGAGAAATGCGTAAGCAATATAAGCAACAAAAAAATCACGCGCCCATTGAATTTGTAACCGGACGCGTTAAATCAGTCGAAAGCATCGAAGAAAAAATGCAACGGCGCCAATTAACAGAAGATAGACTTGATGAGATGGAAGATATTGCTGGGGTTAGAATCATGTGCCAGTTTGTAGAAGACATATATCAAGTAGTTAGCGATTTACGTAAACGTAAAGATATGAAAATTACGGAAGAAAGAGATTATGTCACAAATAATAAGTCTAGTGGATACCGCTCATATCATATGGTAGTTGAATATCCCTTGCAACAAATTGATGGGGAAAAAATTGTGAAAGCTGAAATTCAAATTAGAACGTTAGCAATGAACTTTTGGGCTACAATTGAGCATTCATTGAATTATAAATATCAAGGAAACTTTCCTACAGAAATTGCCGAGCGATTAAAAAACGCGGCTGAAGCAGCATTTATGCTAGATAATGAAATGTCAAGAATTAACGAAAATATTAAGGAAGCTCAACAGTACTTTACTGAAAAGAAAAATTATAATAACCGAAAGTGATAGAGGTGTTAAGAAGTGAAAGTCGCAATTGTTGCAAATAATGTTCCACATACACAAAAAGTTAAAGATAGGCTTATCCAAAAGTTTATCGATCGTCATTTTGATATTGATCAACAAGCTCCTGATGTTGTAGTTACAATTGGGGGTGATGGAACGTTATTGTCGGCTTTTCATCAATATAAAGATCGAGTAGATAAGATTCGTTTTGTTGGGGTGCATACCGGCCACTTAGGATTTTATACTGACTGGAGAGATGATGAAATTGATGATTTAGTAGTCAGTTTGCAATCTGATAATGGTCAATCAGTTAGTTATCCGTTACTTGAAGTTCAAGTTAAATATCAAAATGAAGCGCAAAGAGAAGTGTATACTGCATTAAATGAAGTGGTATTACGACGTTCTGGGACAACAATGATGACAGATGTTTATATCGGAGGCGAATTTTTTGAACGCTTTCGTGGCGATGGGCTATGTGTCGCTACACCAACAGGGTCAACAGCGTATAATAAGTCACTTGGAGGAGCTGTAGTTCATCCTTCATTAAATGTGATTCAATTAACTGAAATCAGTTCAATTAATAATCGTGTTTTTAGAACATTAAGTTCACCGATGATTATTGCTCCTAATGATTGGATCACAATAGAACCAGAAGGAGCCGAAGACTTTATCTTATCTGTTGATTCGGATTCTTATCCAAAGTCTAAAATTACGGAAATTAAATTTAAAGTCTCAAAAAAGAAAATTCATTTCGCCAAATATCGCCATACACACTTTTGGCGGCGGGTACAAGATTCATTTATTGGTGATGGGTATGATAATTAAATTCGAAGTTAAAACAACAACTCCAATGAAATTAAAGACCTTTTTGAGAAATAAAAAAGTTTCACGGAGGTTATTAGCTAAAATCCGCTATGGTGGCGGAGAAATTTTAGTTAATCAACATTCTGGCAGAACAATCGATAAAGTAAATGACGGAGATATTGTTAGTCTACAGTTACCAAACGAAGAATTTAAACAACCAATCGAAGCTTCATACGTGCCAATTAAGATTTTGTATGAAGATGATAATTTCTTGGTTGTAGACAAGCCGCCTTTTGTTGCTTCAATTCCATCCCCGCTACACCGAACAGACTCAATGTTAAATCGGGTAGTTGGATACTATGCGTTGCAACAAAATAAAGATATCATCCCGCATGTTGTTTCTCGATTAGATCGCGATACTTCTGGGGCAATGCTGTTTGCCAAACATCGCTATGCTCACGCCTTATTAGATCAACAATTACAAAATCACTTGATAAAAAAATACTATACGGCGATTTTGACAAATAGACTAAATGAAAGCCATTTTAGTGTTAATTTACCGATTGACCGCAAGCCTGGGAGTTTGATTAAACGAGCTGTTTTGATGGATGGTAAATACAGTAAAACGGAGTATTGGGTAGAAAAACAAATAGGAGATATGGCAATCTGTAAGATTCGTTTACACACTGGCAGAACCCATCAAATCCGGGTCCATAGTGCGTATATTGGACATCCGCTTGTAAGTGACACCCTTTACGGTGGAAAAATAAAGATGCCATTGCAAAGACAAGCGCTGCATTGTAGTGAGATTAATTTTTGGGATGATTTTAAAGAACGCTTAATTAGTGTTCGCAGTGAATTGCCAAATACATTTAATAAATTAATTCAGAAAGGAGGAAAATAGATGTCAACTGAAATTCAAAATGAATTAGAAAAGATGAGAGTGAAAATCATTGCAAATCTTGACGAACAAAAAGCACACGATTTTCGGATTGCTTTTTTAGATTTACACGTTTATGAACAAGCTCAAATTTTTGCTGATTTGAATGTTGCCCAAAGAGCACGGGTTTATCGTTATTTAACGCCTGATGAAGTCGGGGAAATTTTTAACGTGAGTGAAGAAGAACCTGCTTTATTAGCTGGTTACTTTGAAGAAATGACGCCAAGATATGCAGCACAAGTGATTAATTCCATGTATACTGATAACGCAGTAGATATTTTAGCTTTTGCTAAAAAGAAAAACTTGGCTAAATATCTTAAATTGATTCCAAGCGAAGATGCCTCAGAAATTAGAGAAATGCTTCATTATGAAGATAAAACAGCTGGGGCAATCATGTCAACGGAATATGTTGATATTGTTGGAAATCAAACCGTACGTTCAGCGATGCATATTATTAAAAGTGAAGCTTTAGAAGCGGAAACCATTTATTACATTTATGTCATTGATGATGAAGAAAAATTGGTCGGTGTTTTAACGCTGCGAGATTTATTAACTAACGATGATGATATAATGATCAGTGACATTATGAATACTCCAGTAATGTCAGTTCAAGTTACTGAAGATCAAGAAGAGGTTGCACAAACAATTAAGGATTATAATTTTCTTGCTTTACCTGTAACTGATTACGATGATAAGTTAATTGGGATTATTAACGTTGATGATATTATTGATGTTATTGATGAAGAATCAACCGAAGATTTTTCTGGATTAGCCGGGGTTGATACGGAACAAGGAACTGATAATCCATTTATGAATGCGTGGACACGTTTTCGCAGTTCAGCGTTGCCGCTATTTTTAGGATTTATTACCATTTTGTTGGTGGAACATTATGAAAATTTAATTAATAAGGCAACAATTTTAGCAGTTTTTATTTCAATGATAACAGGGGCTGCTGGGAATGCCGGAACCCAAAGTTTAGCGGTGGCAGTTAAGCGAATTGCTAATAATGATGATCAAGAAACTTCATGGTTTAGCACAATTTTAAATGAAACCTTAACCGGAGTGATTGTTGGTTTTTGTTCGGGCTTAATTATTTGGGGAATTGTCGGTGTTTGGAAAGCAAATTTTGTTTTAGGATTTGTAATCGGAGTTGCAATGTTATGTGCGATTACCTTTGCCAATTTAGTGGGATGTGTTATTCCAATGCTAATGGATAAGGTTAATTTAAATCCTTCAATCGCGTCAGGACCATTTATTTCAACTTTAAGTGACGTTACTTCATTATTAATTTATTTTAGTTTTGCATCCATGTTTTTAAAATTCTTTATCGGACAATAAAAAAATCTGGTAAATATTTATCTAAGTTAGATAAGTATTTACCAGATTTTTTATTTCATGCGATAGTATTGAATGATTGTATGTAGTAATCGGAAAAATAAATAACATAATCCACAAGCGATTACCCAATAGAAAAATAACATAAATAATGGATATAATAGTTTTCCAGCACGAAATAGCGCAGCGATAAAATAGAATTCGTGCTTAATTGAACCTATTATTAGATGGAAAACCGTTATTAAAGTACCTAAAAAAATGCTTGCTTTGAGTTGTTTAACGTTAATAAATAGCATCATATATCTCCTAAAATATATCCTTTTATTATCATACTAAATTAAACGAAAATTCGCAAAATAAATTTAAATACTCATTGACAACGCTTACATTTGTGTTAATATAAGAGTGTAAGGTATTTAAAATTTTACCTTCTAATCAATTCTCTTTCTCTCTTATGTTGAGGCTGGACATGGTCCGGTCTCTTTTTTTTCTTTAAAATCCCTGTTAAAATAGGCTATAGAAACTATATGGAGTGAGGCGAGAATTAATGGCTAAAAGTAATGAAGTTTTGACGCTCATTGAAGAAATTACTCGAAATGATGGTAGTACTTATTTTGAAATTTCGAATATGGTTCAAAATGGACGCGCCGAATTAGCTGCGATTCGTGGGATGATTAAGAGTGTAAGGATTGTTCAATTAAACATTCCGCATTCTACTAATGTGATCAAGTATGAAAAGTATATTAATGAAAATTTTGAAATGCCACAAGAACAGTTTGATCATTATGATGAATGGGTAAAAACTCCCGAAATGCAAGAAATTGTAAATAAAATTTTGCGTGAAAATCACGTAGGATAAAGATTGTTTTTAAAAGGTTGGAATGAGAAATCCAACCTTTTTTATTTACACAATATTTACAAATGAAAAGAGTATCTTTACATAATCGCCCAAGAGTCTTTACAATCAATAGCTATACTAAAAATATATTATAAAAGTAAGAAAAAAGGTAGGAACAGTTTGATGAAAAGACTTATTAAACTTGGATTATTATTAACGTCTAGCTTAATAATTGCCGGATGTAGCAGATCACAAAGTGAAACTAAAGACATCACTATTGTTGGTTCAACAGCAATGCAACCAATGATTGAAATGGCAGCCGAAGAATATCAACAAACTCAAACCAAAACGCAATTAACAGTTCAAGGTGGCGGGTCAGGAACTGGATTAAGTCAAGTCCAATCAGGGGCAGTAACCATTGGAAATTCAGATATTTTTGCCAAGCAACAACCAGGAATTAAAGCCGATAAATTAATTGATCATCAGGTGGCCGTTGTTGGAATTGCACCGGTGATCAATAAAGAAGCAGGTATTAAAAATTTAACCTTAAAACAATTACAAGGCGTTTTCACAGGGAAATATAAAAACTGGAAACAAGTTGGGGGAAAAGATGTCCCAATTATTGTAATTAACCGCGCGCAAGGGAGTGGAACTAGATTTTCATTTGAAGCTGATGTTTTAGATGGAAAAGACGCAATTAATGCTCAAGAACAAGAATCAAGTGGAACTGTACAAAAAATGGTGCAAGCAACGCCAGGTTCAATTAGTTACTTATCATTTTCATATTTAAATAAAGATACAGTCCCAGTAATGATTGATGGTGTTAAGCCAACTCCCAAAAATGTTGTCGATAACAAATGGAAAATTTGGGCATATCAACACATGTACACTAAGAAAAATAGCGATCAAGCAACAAAAGATTTTATTAAGTACATGAATTCAGAAAAAATTCAAAAGCATTTAATTGAAAAATTAGGATATATTTCAATTGAAAAAATGCAGGTTCAAAAAGATGCTGATGGAAACGTAGAGATGATAAAGAGGTAAAACAATGAAAGACGAAATTCAAGCTCGGATATTAAAGAAATCAAAAGAATCTTACCAAGAAGTATGGGGCAAAAGTTTAGTTATTTTTTGTACCTTGCTGATTTGTATGTTGGTTATTTCAATTTTTGTATTTATTACAAGTAAAGGGTTAGCCACTTTTTTTGAAAATCATGCTAGCCTAAAGAATTTTTTTACTCAAAGTACTTGGAATCCAAATATGTCAGACAAAAATGGCAAACCTTTAGTAGGGGCCTTACCAATGATCTTAGGATCATTTGGCGTAACTTTATTGGCTGCGTTAATCGTTACCCCATTTGCAATTGGAACAGCATTATTTATGACAGAGTTATCATCCAAAAAGGTGCGTAACTTTTTACAAATGGTTATCGAATTGCTGGTCGGAATTCCTTCGGTAGTTTACGGTTTTATTGGATTAAACGTCGTGGTTCCGTTTATTCGTAATCATTTTGGCGGATCAGGATATGGAATTTTAGCAGGGGCTACTGTTTTATTTGTCATGACGCTGCCAACAGTTACATCTTTGACGGTCGATGCCTTAAAAGCTGTTCCTAAGCATTATCGCCAAGCTTCTCTTGCTTTAGGGGCAACACAATGGCAAACAATGTATCATGTTACTTTAAGATCAGCATCTTCAGGAATTTATACAGCAATTATTTTTGGAATGGCGCGTGCTTTTGGCGAAGCGCTTGCTGTTCAAATGGTAATTGGAAATGCATCATTATTACCAACAAGTTTATTAACGCCAGCGTCAACTTTAACTAGTGTGTTAACGATGGGGATTGGAAATACCGTGATGGGAACAGTGGGCAATAATGCACTTTGGTCATTAGCCTTAGTATTACTATTAATGTCACTATTCTTTAATGTATGTGTTCGAATGATTGGAAGAAAGGATAAATAATAAAATGAATAAGTTATTTAATCAAATCGCAATCAATATTATTCGGTTAATTGCATTTTTAGTGGTAATTTTATTAGCCTTATTAATTGGAAAAATTTTAGGCGATGGTCTACCACACGTTTCATTTAAATTCTTATTAACTCCAGCTAAGGCCTTTGAAGCTGGTGGTGGGATAAGTATTCAATTATTTAATTCATTTTACTTACTAGTATTAACATTATTAATCTCTTTTCCAATTTCACTAGGAGCTGGGATTTATCTTGCTAAATACGCTCCAAAAAACAAGTTAACAGAAATCATTCGGTTGACAATTGAAATTTTGAGTTCATTGCCATCAGTTGTTGTAGGACTCTTTGTCTTTTTAGTTTTTGTAGTTGAAATGAAGTTAGGATTTTCAATTATTGCCGGGGCAGTGGCTTTAACGTTCTTTAATCTACCATTGTTAACGCGTAATATTGAAGAAGCAATTGCGAGTGTACCGGATTTACAATTAGAAGCAGGATTAGCATTAGGATTATCTAAATGGAGAACCATCACGAAAATCATTTTACCAGAAAGTCTACCCGGAATTATTACAGGGATTGTTTTAAGTGCAGGGCGTGTATTTGGGGAAGCGGCAGCTTTGATTTATACAGCCGGACAAAGTGCTCCCGCGGTTGATTTTAGTAATTGGAATATTTTTGATGAAGCAAGTCCACTTAATGTATTACGTCCAGCAGAAACATTGGCTGTACATATTTGGAAAATAAATTCTGAAGGAATTATGGCGGATGCAAACCAAATTTCTGCAGGATCATCCGCGGTTTTGATTATTGTTATTTTAATTTTTAATTTAGGCGCACATTATTTAGGAAATTTAATTCATGCTAAATTAACATCATCGAGGTAATAATTATGCAATATAATTTAGAAGAAAAATACATTAAAAAATTTGATAATCCGGATACAACGGCAATTTCAACGGAGCATTTAGATGTTTTTTATGGAAGCAAACAAGCATTTTTTGATGGAAGTTTGGAATTTCAAAAAAATAAAATTACCGCATTAATTGGCGCTTCAGGATCGGGAAAATCGACATATTTGCGTTCATTAAATCGGATGAATGATAGTGTAGCGACAGTCAAAGGAAAGATTATGTATCGAGGTATTGATATTAATCGTCCTGATATCAACGTCTATGAAATGCGAAAGCAAATTGGGATGGTATTTCAACGACCAAATCCGTTTTCAAAATCAATTCGAGAAAATATAACATTTGGTTTGAAAGAAAATGGAATTAAAGATAAAAGTAAATTAGATGAAATTGTTGAAACAAGCCTAAAGCAAGCAGCCATTTGGGATGAAGTTAAAGATCGTCTTGATTCAAGTGCCTTAGCATTATCAGGCGGACAGCAGCAAAGATTATGTATTGCACGCGCAATTGCAATGAAGCCAGATGTTCTCTTGTTAGATGAACCAGCCAGCGCGCTTGATCCAATTTCGACATTAAAATTAGAAGAAACCTTGTTAGATTTAAAGAAAGATTTTTCAATGATTATCGTCACGCATAATATGCAACAAGCATCACGTATCAGTGATTATACAGGATTTTTCCACATGGGAAATGTAATCGAATATGATGCAACAAAGGATATTTTTACACGTCCTAAAATTCAACTAACAGAAGATTATATTTCAGGAAACTTTGGATAGGATGGATGAAAATGTTAGAAAATGAAATTATCACAACAAAAAACGTACACCTTTACTATGGTCAAAAAGAAGCACTAAAAGGTATTAATCTCAATTTTAAAGAAAAGGGAATTCACGCTTTAATTGGACCATCAGGTTGTGGAAAATCAACATATTTACGGACGTTAAACCGAATGAATGATATGATTGATAACGTTAAAATTACAGGTGATATTCAATTAAATGGTCAAGATGTTTATGATGAAAAGATGGATTTAGTTGAATTGCGTACACGAGTAGGGATGGTATTTCAACAACCAAATCCGTTTCCATTTTCAATCTATGACAATGTTACTTATGGATTAAAAATGGCCGGAGTAAAGGATAAAAATATCTTAGATGAAGCCGTAGAGACAAGTTTAAAAAAAGCAGCTATTTGGGATGAAGTTAAAGACGATTTAAAGAAAAATGCGCTTGCATTATCTGGAGGGCAACAGCAAAGAATTTGTATTGCCAGATTACTTGCAAATTCACCCGAGGTGATTTTACTTGATGAACCTACAAGTGCACTTGATCCAATTTCAACTGATAAAGTTGAAGAAATGCTTTTAACACTAAAAGATGATTACACATGTATTATGGTGACTCATAATATGCAACAAGCATCCAGAATTTCAGATACAACATCATTTTTCTTAGATGGAAATTTAATAGAAAGTGATACCACAAAAACAATGTTTCTTAATCCAAAAGAAAAACAAACAATTGATTATTTAAGTGGAAAATTTGGTTAGGAGTTAAATATGAATCAAAGATTTTTAAGACAGATGAAACATATTCATCGCGATTATATTGATATGGGGTTTGAAACGGCCAAAGCAATTGAAATGGCAATTGAGGCTTATGATAAACATGACGAAGAGTTAGCCCAACAAGTGATTGAAAATGATGAAAAAATTAATGAGTATGAAATTAAACTCGAAAAGAGAACAAGTCAGCTAATTGCTTTACAACAACCCGTAGCCACGAACTTACGTAAAGTAATTGCGGTATTAAAATCAACTTCAGATATTGAAAGAATTGCCGATCATGCTGTTGCAATTGCCAAAGCCGTTAAACGCATTGATGAACAAATGCAACATGAAGAAATCGAAAAGATAACTTTAGAAATGAGTCAAAAAACAATTCGTAATTTACAAGAAATGATGCAAATTGTCACGACTGTCGATGAACAAAAAGCAATTGAAATTGCCCAAGCAACCCAAGAGACGCGTGCAGTTCGGCGTCACGTGCGCAAGTTAATTATTGATGAAATTCAAAGAAATCCACAATTTGCTGCTGAAGGACTTGATTATATGGACGTTGTCTTACATTTAGGACGTATGAATGGCTATATTGTTAATTTAGCAGAATGGGTTATTTATCAAAAGAATGGAAAAATCACTGAATTAACATTTTAAACTTTGAAAACGGATAAATTTCTTTAAAATTAATGATATTTTTTGTTTTATTAAACAAAAAATGTGTTAAAATTAAAATGTACTCAAAAGAGTAAAAAGATGTAAATTTTTTAGGAGGCTGAATTATGTCAGTATTCGTAAACGGTAACGCAATTTTTAATGACGCTCGTAAAGGTCATTATGCTGTTGGTGCGTTCAACACAAACAACTTAGAATGGACTCGTGCAATTCTTCAAGGTGCACAAGAAACAAACACACCTGTTTTAATCCAAGTATCAATGGGTGCTGCTAAGTACATGGGTGACTACAAGTTAGTTAAGACTTTAGTTGAAGAAGAAATGCGTGTAATGAACATTACAGTTCCTGTTGTAATGCACTTAGACCACGGTAACTATGAAGCTGCTAAAGAATGTATCGAAGCTGGTTACTCATCAGTTATGTTCGACGGTCACGACTTACCATTCGATGAAAACTTAGAAAAGACAAAAGAAATCGTTAAATTAGCACACGCTAAAGGTATCTCTGTTGAAGCTGAAGTTGGTTCAATCGGTGGTGAAGAAGACGGTATCGTAGGTGCTGGTGAATTAGCTAGCGTTGAAGAAGCAAAAGCTATCGCTGCTACAGGTTGTGACTACCTTGCATGTGGTATTGGTAACATTCACGGACCATACCCAGAAAACTGGACAGGTTTAAACTTCGATCGCTTGAAGGAAATTGCTGATGCAATCGACACACCATTAGTATTACACGGTGGTTCAGGTATTCCTCAAGAACAAATCGAAAAAGCTATCAGCTTAGGTGTTTCAAAAGTTAACATCAACACTGAAAACCAACTTGCATTTGCTGCTGCAACTCGCAAGTACATTGAAGAAGGTGGCGACCAAAACGGTAAGGGTTACGACCCACGTAAGTTACTTAACCCAGGTTACAACGCAATCGTTGACACAGTTAAGGAAATTATTGGTTGGTTAGGTACACCATCAGTTAAATAATTAAATTAATTATTTAGAAGCTAGGGATATATTTCCTTAGCTTTTTTATTTTCCATTGAATAAAATGTGTTTTTAGTTTATAATTATTCTAAATTAGTGAGAGAAGGTAAATTAATATGGGAATCAAAAAACTCACGTTAGCACAAAAAATTAACGTTCTACGGGCTTCAGTTATGGGAGCCAATGATGGAATTATTTCTGTTGCAGGGATTGTTTTAGGGGTCGCTGGTGCCAATCAATCATCATTTGCAATTTTAATTTCAGGGTTTGCGGGCATGCTAGCAGGAACTGTTTCAATGGCAATGGGAGAATATGTCTCTGTTCACTCACAAAAGGACGCTGAAATATCAGCAATCAAACGTTCGAAGCAAGCTTTGAATAACGATTATGATCAACAGTTTAATTATGTAAAAAGCAAATTAGTGGATACAGGAATTCCTGCTGAGTTAGCTCATGATGCTACTAACGAAATGATGCAAAAATCAGCAGTTAAAACTCTTGTCAGAGAAAAGTATGGGTTTGAAATTGATGACCAAACTAGTCCTTACGCTGCTGCTTTGGCATCAATGATTTCATTTCCGTTAGGATCATTATTACCTTTGCTTTCAATTTTAGTAATTCCAAAACAATTTCATATCTTAGGAACAATGATTGCTGTGTTAATTTCTTTAGTATTTACAGGATATTTTGCCGCAATTCTAAGCCATTCAAATCGCTTTCATGGAACAATTCGTAATTTAATTGCGGGATTATTAACGATGGTTGTAACTTATTATGTTGGAACATTATTTAGTCTTTAAGGTGAGAAATTATGAGTAAAAAGAAAAAACAAACAATGGAAGAAAAAATGAATACTTTACGGGCAGGCGTGCTCGGATCAAATGATGGGATTCTAACCGTTGTTGGGGTACTTTTTAGTGTAGGGGCCGCAACTTCAAGTAGATTTACCATCCTATTAGCTGGCTTAGCGGATTTAGTTGCTTGTGCCTTATCAATGTCTGCTGGCGAATATGCTTCTGTAAGTGTTCAAAGAGATACCGAAAAATCAGCAGTAGAAGAAGTCAAAGAAGATTTAAAAAATGATTTTGAAGGCCAATTGCAACAAGTTAAAGAATACTATGAAAATAAAGGTGTTTCTAAAACCACAGCTAATGCAATTGCAAATAATCTGTTAAATGGTCCTAATGCGATTAGTACGATGGTAAATGTACGTCATGGATTTGATGTAGATCAATATCTTAGCCCATGGATGGCGGCATTTTCGTCACTGTTTTCTGCAGCTTTAGGGGGATTATTTCCTTTGCTTGCAATGACTTATGCGCCAAGGACAATAGAATGGCAAGCAACTATTTTGGCGGTTATTATTTCGGTCGGTCTCACAGGCTTTATTAGCGCTAAGATTGGTAAGAGCGATCCTAAAGTGGCCATGATCCGAAATATTATTATTGGAATTATCACGATGGCAATTCACTACTATATTGGACAATTGATGTAAGAATAAATCGAAAATTAAAAAAGACTTGATAATTAATATTTTAAACATTAATTATCAAGTCTTTTTTAGGACTCTTTATTATTTTCTCTGTGGATAATAATTAATTTTTGGCTAATTAAACGATAAATGACAGCATGAATGGCAAAAAGCTCAGTTGATTTTACTAAACTATCATCGTGATTGAGCTTGAATTCGTCTTGACCATTTTTTACATTTGAAAAAGTATGATTGAATAATTCAGCAAATTCATTATAAGCATCTTCAATAGATGAAGTTTTTATGGCTTCATTTATTCCAATTTTAATCACCTCAAGCGGATAAATTGATTTTAACAGAGAAATAACTAAAATTTCAGCAATATGAGAAGCGTTATATTTTTTCTTGTGAGGTTTTTCCATGATTATTTTTTTTAACGTAACTATTAATCATTGAGCGAGTTAGTTCAGTATCGGTAAAATTTTGTAAATAGCGATTACCAATCCCTACTAGTTGATCCATATATACTTCGAAGTTAGGGAATTCTTCCCAATAAGGAAGGGGATGTTCAGGATATTTTGCTAAAGCTTGTTTAACTTGATCACTCATTTTTTTACCTCTTTTCTAAAAATTAAATATACATTTAAGTATACCATATAAAGCGTTTAATAAATATTGTAACTATATTACAAGAATAATTTATACAATATCTAGATTTAAAATCTAGATAACTTGGAGGGGCAATGTTATACTAAAAAGATAAGAGGTGATCGAATTGGAAAAGAAGTTTCAAATAAAAAATGAAATTTGGAGCGCGATTACTCACGGAATTGGAGTAGCGCTAAGTATTTGGATCTTAGTATTGTTAATATTAAAAGGAGTTCGTGGTAATGGAATTGAATTGACTGCGTATTTAATATACGGAATTTCTTTGGTATTATTATATCTATTTTCGACCTTGTTTCATTGCTTATATTTCACACGTGCGAGTCGAGTGTTTCAAATTTTTGATCACTGCGGAATTTTTATTTTAATTGCAGGAACTTACACGCCTTATTGTTTATTAGTGATTAAGGGAATTAAAGGGATAATTTTATTAAGTATTATCTGGTTTTTAGCATTATTTGGAATTGCTTATCATGTGCTCGCAAAAAATAGATTGCAAATTGTTGAAACCATGACTTTTATTGGAATGGGATGGGCCTGCGTATTTTATATGAAAGATTTAATTCAAGCGCTAGGAAAAGGGGGAACACTGCTATTATTTGCTGGTGGAGTCGCTTTTACATTAGGTGCGGTGATTTATAGTTTTAGGACACGTTATGGTCACGTATACTGGCATGTTATTGTAATGATTGGGACAGCATTAATGTTTTTATCAATATATTTGTTTATTTAAAGGTAAAAAAACATTCTGAAAACGCTTGCTATAAAATCGATTAAATGTTATTCTAGCTATAGAGAAATTTTGATGAAAGGGTGTCTGTAATGTTAGAAAAGAAATTTAAAAAAATTGCTAATCCCGCATTGAAGGAATTTGTAGAAAACTTTGATATTTTAAACGCTTTAGCCGATTATAATCGTATGAAAATTGTCATCTTATTGTTTGATAATTTAAAAACAGGTTTAACAGTAACGAGTATTACAAATCAAATGACAATTACGCAACCTGCAGTGTCACACCACTTAAAAATCTTACGTGATGCTGGTGTAGTAGCGTTTCGCAAAGAAGGATTACAAAGTTACTACTACTTAACTTTAGAAGAACCCTTAGAAAGCATAGAAGAAAAAGCAAAAACTTTACGCGCAGAATTAGAAAACAAAGAATAATAATTATTATGAGGATGGAAAGGGAGTTTTCCATCCTCATTTTGAATTTTACAGTGAGGTGAAATGATGGCACAAAAGTATTATGCAGTAAAAAAAGGACGGCAAACAGGAATCTTTCTTACTTGGCCCGAATGTCAAAAACAAGTTTCAGGTTTTAAAGGGGCACAGTATAAAAGTTTTACAAGTCAACAAGAAGCAAAAAGATATTTGCAAGTGACTGTTGAAAATAATGTCCAACCTGAAATTAAAATCCAAAACACAGCATTAGTCGAGTATGCGACGATTTTATATACTGATGGTGGATCGAGAAATCATGGTAATAAAGCGGGGCAACATGTCAAAAAAGACGATAAAGCTGCGTGGGCATATTTGATTAAATATGGAAAGTATTCAACTTCAGACACTGGATTTGAATATGGAAGTACAAATAATCGAATGGAAATCATGGCTTTAAAAAAGGCGATGGAAAGAATTATTACAGCCAAGCTCCAAAATGAAAAAACGCTCGCTATCTTAGATTCAAAATATGTGCTAGATGCCCTTAATAAAGGATGGCTCTATAATTGGTCAAAAAATAATTGGAAGACATCCAGTGGTCAAGATGTAAAAAATAAGGAGTTATGGCAAGAAATCCTAGCCTTGTTACCACAATTTAAAAATATCACGTTTAAATGGACAAAAGGTCATGCGGATGATCAAGGAAATGTATTTGTTGATAAATTGTTGAATGAAACAATGGATAAAATGTAAGTTGAGTTGTTGGTATATTAAATTATCTTATGGTATAATTTTATATACACGGGGATGTTTAGGATTCGACAGGTATAGGTCGAGCCTAGATTGCGTTTAGTAGGTTGCGTCTACTATAAAACGCTCAGTTAAAATATAACTGCAAAAAATACAAACAATTCATACGCTTTAGCTGCCTAGTCAGTTCTAGCGTGATCTAGCTAGCATCACCCATGTGCTAGTCCTAGGTCTTATTATTAGTGGGTTACGTTTAATTCTGCCGTTTGAAGAATTAAAAAGAGAATTTCAAACTAGTGCAAGGCATTTGTCCCTGATATATGGCGTAGCAAGGCATGAAATTTAAGTAATATATCTATGAACGTAGAGATTTAGGTGGCGATATGCTTGGACGCGGGTTCGACTCCCGCCATCTCCATATAAAACTCCCGGCTAACACTTGTGTAAGTGGTTTGTCTAAGTTATTTTGACACAAATCTGACACAAAAAAATTGAAAAAGAAGCTCAAAGTTGAATTTTGTAAGAAATCCATTTTGAGCTTCTTTTTTTTGTCTGTGTTTCTATCTTTCCTCAAATACGTCATGATGAAAAAAATTTAACGTTCCTCCTAAATTAAGACTTAAAGATACTGATAATAAAAAATAACATTGGCGATTGCTTAATGGCAGTCGCTTTTTTGAAACCACAAAGTAAGTGATTAAGCGTAAATTGATCATCTAAGCACTCAAATTTTAATTAAAAATTCCAATACAAATTAAACCGATTATTTAAATATGTTCTAAAAAAGAAAAAGAATATTTAAACTGTGCGCCCTTTGGTAGAGGCAAAATTTATGGTATAATAACGCTATAAAAACTGATAGTAGTGAGATCTTTTACAATCGGCAATTATTGGAGTAAGAGGTGAAAAGAAATGATGACTATTGGGCAAGCGGCAGCATTAATTGCCGCAATTGCATTTGTGATTTTAGTTATTTATTTATGCATGGTTTTATCAAAATTAATTATCACAGTTAATGAACTTACTAAGAGTGTTCAAACATTAACAGATGATGCTGATAAAATTTCCGGTGAAGTTAATACATTATTAATTAAAACCAACTCATTAATGGATGATTTAAGTGGAAAATCTGAAAAATTAAATCCACTTTTCCAAGCAACATCAGATTTAAGTGAAAGTGTATCTGATTTAAATAATGCAAGTCGAAATTTTGTAAAAAAGGCTAATGAAACAAGTAAATCAATGTCAACTACAACCAAGGCCATTCGGCTGGATTTACAGTAATGAAATTAGTAAGTAAATTTCGGCGAAAATAAAAGGAGGGGTACTCATGGATAAAAAAGTCTTAGATGAATTATCAACAACTGCAAAGACAGCTTTTAACACTACTAAAGAATTTGCGAAAAATAAATCAGCAATTTTTTCTGAAAAGGTTAATGATAAAGTTGAAGATGGAATTGAAACAGCTTTGAAATATCGTAAATACTTTTTAGCTTACTTGGATGAAAAAAAGCCGCTCGAAAAAGTGACTGAAAAAGTAAAAAAAGAAGAAGTTCTTACTAAGACTCTTGAAACGGTTAAGGCTTCTACAGAAATTTTACGCGACAAATTAAAAACAAGTAAGCCAAGTGAAGTTGAAGCTGATGAAAACAATCAAGATGACATTATAATCGATAACCGTTCCGCTTTTGGCAGAGCAAAGAACGAAAATCCAACAGTTGTATTTTACCCTGATGGAACTTCAAAAATTATCGGATAAAATTTAGCTAAACGAAAAAGACTTGATAAATTCCCATGAATAATGGATTTATCAAGTCTTTTTTACTGTTCAAATTACTTAACAGGAATAATTTTTAATTCCTTGCTTGTATGAGTGAAGGGTTCAACACCATTTTGAGTAACGTGAACACAATCTTCAATACGAACACCAGCAAATCCAGGAATGTAGATCCCTGGTTCAATTGAAAAGCACATTCCAGGTTCAAGTTCCATTTTGTTTCCTTCCATAATTGAAGGGAATTCATGTTCCCCTTGACCCATACCGTGACCAAGACGGTGAATGAAGTATTTACCATAACCGGCTTTTTCAATAACGTCACGTGCGATTTTATCGAGTTCTTCAGCTGTCATGCCAGGTTTTGCCGTATCTTGGGCGGTTAGTTGAGCTTCTAGACATACTTTGTAAATATCAAGTTGTTTGTCATCGATATCTCCAAAAGCAACTGTACGGGAAGCATCAGAGATATAACCATTGTAAACAGTTCCTAAGTCAAATAATGTTAACATATTAGGTTGGATTAGATCTGTTTTAGGAGCACCATGTGGATCAGCTGCATTAGACCCGCTTTGGACAATTGTGTCAAAACTCATATGAGTAATACCTTTTTTCTTAAGTTCGTATTCAATAATAGCAGCAACATCTTGTTCGCTACGATTTTGAGCTAAAGCGTTAAAACCAACTTCAAATGCAAAATCAGCCCATTTTCCAGCTTCATTTAATTCTGCAATTTCTTCTGGAGTTTTAATCGCACGTTGTAATGCGATGAATGGAGAGAGATTGCCAGTTAGTTGGGCTTGACTAAAGTTTTTAAGTAATGCTTCTTGTTTTATAACCGTAAGATTATCTTTTTCAATTGCCCATTTAATAGGGTTACCAGCAATTTTACGGATGTGATCTGAAATTAATGCAAATGGGTCTTCGTGATCGAGGTACCCATAGACAGGAAACTTCCATCCGATTTGTTTTACTGCTTCAACTTCTAAAGCTGGAGCAAAAATGAAAGGATCCTTATCAGGAAAAATAAAGAGTGCTAAGATACGTTCAACAGGGTCACTATTAAATCCTGTGTAGTATCTAATGTTGTGGAAATCACTAATGTAGGCGATGTCATAATTGTTGTCACCTAACCATTTTTGAACTTGTTCAATATGGTTCATAAAAATCACCTTCTTTAAGAATATAGGCCTATTATAACACAAGACATCAGGTTTATAATCGAAGATAATTTATGAAAATTTGTGAAACAAGGACGAGCTTTTGAATTTAGTAAAACGTTTGCATTTTTGAAAAAACTTTGATACGCTTAGATTGAATAGATTATGAAAAATAATGAAAATAAAAAAAGAAAGGTAAATAAATATGGAAAAACAAACAATTACAATTTATGATGTTGCTCGTGAAGCAGCGGTGTCAATGGCAACCGTATCTCGTGTTGTAAATGGGAATCCAAATGTTAAACCAGCAACACGCAAGAAAGTATTAGAAGTTATCGATAAACTTGATTATCGTCCTAATGCAGTTGCAAGAGGGCTTGCAAGTAAAAAAACAACTACAGTCGGGGTGATTATTCCCGATGTTACAAATATTTATTTTTCAAGTTTAGCTCGGGGGATTGATGATGTTGCTTCAATGTACAAATATAACATTATTTTAGCAAATTCAGATTCAAATGAACAAAAAGAAGTTCAAGTGTTGAACACATTATTAGCTAAACAAGTTGACGGAATTATTTATATGGGAAACTCAATTTCTGATTATTTCCGTGAACAAGTGAAAAGAACTAAAACACCGGTTGTTATTGCAGGATCAATCGATGATAAAGAAGAATTAGAAAGTGTTCATATCGATTTTACAGCTGCATTTGAAGAAGCAGTATCAGAATTAATTCATCGTGGCAATAAGAAAATCGCTTTTGTATCTGGTCCATTGTCACAACCAATTAACGGGAAATATCGTCTTCAAGGATACAAAAATGCCTTAGCTAAAAATAACATTGAATTTGACCAAGATTTAGTTTTTGAAACTGATTACTCAAGTCATGCCGGCGAAATTTTATGGCCTGCCTTATCATCATCTAATGCTCAAGCAGCAATTGTAGGGGATGATGAACTTGCCATTGGAGTTTTAAACGGCGCTAAAGATGCAGGAGTTAATGTCCCTGATGAATTTGAAGTGATTACAAGTAACAATACACGCATCACTGAAATGAGTCGTCCTAAATTATCCTCAATTACACAACCACTTTATGATATTGGAGCGGTTGCAATGCGCTTTTTAACAAAAATGATGAATGAAGAAGAAATTGATGAAAAAACGGTTAATTTACCATTTGGTTATATTAAGCGAGGAACAACAAAATAGATGAAATCAATGAGAAGGTTGGGATTGGTGTTAGCTGTTATTATTATGGCAGTGTTGTTTATGAGTTCATCAATGACGTATCAACAACAAACTTCAATTCCGTTTTTACAAAAATATCTCGTCTCAAAGCCTTTTGAAAGCTTAATTAATCAAATTGACTTTCATTATGGAGATTTGTGGGTGTCAGTTAATAACGGCGGTTATTTTAAAGTAATCGAGTTTTTTATTAGAAAATTTGCTCATTTTTCAACTTACTTTTTATTAGGAGCCGGACTTTTTATTGGTTTGGAAAAGAAAATAAGAAATAAGTTTATAACTGCTAGCGTTGTATTTATCTTTGCAGCGTTATATGCTGCAAGCGATGAATTTCATCAAATGTTGACTGGTGGACGCACACCAATGATTCAAGATGTTATTTTAGATAGTTTTGGTGCATTGTGTGCGATTATCATTATAATAATTATCGAAAAAATAAGATTAAGACTTTTGAAACGTTGATAAAACAGTAAAAATCTGATATAATTCAACGTGGCTTAAGCCTAAAAAAGAAAATGTAATCGGAAAGAGGTTTTACAAATGTCAGGACATTCAAAATGGCATAACATCCAAGGCCGCAAAAACGCCCAAGATGCTAAACGTGGAAAGATTTTCCAAAAATTATCAAGAGATATCTATATGGCTGCAAAGAGTGGTGGTCCTGATCCAGATGGAAACCCACAATTACGATTAGTTATGGACAAGGCTCGTGCTGCAAACATGCCTAAAGATAACATTAAACGTGCCATCGATAAAGCTACTGGTGTTGGTGGCGGAAACTTTGAAGAAATCACTTACGAAGGATACGGTCCAGCTGGGGTAGCTATCTTAGTTGAAGCCGTAACAGACAATCGTAATAGAACTGCTTCAGCTGTTCGTGGTGACTTCAATCGTAACGGTGGTAACTAGGTGAATCAGGTTCAGTTAGTTTTATGTTTGACCGTAAGGGATATATCGCAATTGAACGTGAAGATTTAGATGTAGATGAAGATCAAATGTTTGAAGATGTCATTGGAGCCGGTGCTGAAGATTTACAAACTTCAGAAGAAGTATTTGAAATTTACACAGATCCAAAAGACTTTCCAGACGTTCGAGATGAATTACAAAAGAAATATGACTTAGCCTCAGCAGAATTAACAATGGTTCCTCAAAATACTGTTCCAGTTCCAGCTGACAAGGTTGAACAATTACAACGCTTAATTGATAAGTTGGAAGATGAAGATGATGTATCAGAAGTATACACATCAGCAGAATTTCCAGAAGACTAATTAACAATAAAGAGTGAGGTAAAAACGCCTTGCTCTTTTTTAAATATTATTAAATGATGTTAAAATTAATTTAAAAGAGTAGAAAGGTGAAACTCAAATGACAAACAAAGTTATTGTATTAGGTAGCTTAAATATCGATACAACCATGCATGTGGGACGTTTGCCGTTACCTGGTGAAACTTTAAAAATGAGCGATTTAAGTACCTCTGGAGGAGGGAAAGGTGCTAACCAAGCAATTTCAGCTGCTCGTTCAGGTGCTAGTACAAGTTTTATTGGCAGTGTGGGAAATGATTTTCAAGGCCAACAGATGAAAGAAATATTAAAAAATGAAGGCATTAATATCGAAAATATTGTTGAGTCAACTGAAGGTACAGGACAAGCATTTATCTTGTTACAAGAAAGCGGAGAAAACAGTATTTTAATTTATGGAGGAGCTAATCAAACGATTGATGAAGAAAGTTTGACGCAAGCAACACCAATGATTGATGATGCACAATTTATCATTGCTCAATTTGAAACACCACTTGAAATAACTCAAAAAGCTTTTGAGTTAGCTAAAAAATCAGGCACAAAAACAATTTTAAATCCAGCTCCAGCCCAAGCAATTGATAGTGAATTGATGCAAACGGTAGATTTAATTATTCCTAATGAAACTGAAGCTGAAATTTTAACAGGAATTAAGGTTGTAGATGAAGAATCTTGTTTAAAAGCCAGTGAAGAGCTAATCGGTAAGGGTGCTAAGAATGTAATTATTACTCTAGGATCTAAAGGGGCTTTTTACTACCTAGAATCAAAAGAATATGGTTTGATTCCAGCTTTTAAAGTGAATGCTGTTGATACAACAGCAGCAGGTGATACTTTTATTGGTGCACTTTGCTCTCAATTAGAATTAGATTTTAGCAACATTAAAGATGCAATTAAGTATGCTAGCAAGGCATCATCAATTGCGGTTCAAAGATTTGGGGCAATCCCATCAATTCCGACATCTGATGAAATTAAATAATAGTAATTATTGAAAGCGAGATTAAAATCTTGCTTTTTTTTTATAAAAAAATATTTTTTACGTATGTTATATGTGTGAGGTGATAAATGTGAAAAAACCGATTCAAGAAATATTCGAAGAAGCACTTAATAAAAAGGCGAGCGATATCTCGTTTTTACCTAAAGATGGACAATATGAAATAAAATTTAATATTTATGGAAAAATTGAGTTATATCAAACTTGTTCTGAAGATTTTGGAAGACAATTATTGAATTATTTGAAATTTAAAGCAGATATGACAATTAGCGAACAAAGAAGACCCCAGTTAGGTTCATGGGTATATAGAAATGATAGGCAAAAAATATTTTGTCGAATTTCGACAGTCGGAAATTTTTTAAGAAAAGAATCAATGGTTGTGCGCTTGATTTATCCTAATCGAATCATTGATGATGCATATTTTTATCCAGAACAATTTTATCAAATTCAACAAGCCTGTAATAAAAATGGGATGATTGTATTTTCTGGTCCAATGGGATCGGGGAAAACGACTACGATGTATAATGTAGCACGTCGTTTAAAGGGAAAACAAATTATGACGATTGAAGATCCGGTTGAAATTTATGAACCAAATTTTTTACAAATTCAAGTTAATGAAAAGGCTCAAATGTCATATCCAGAATTATTAAAAGTCGCATTAAGACATCACCCAGATATCTTTGTGATTGGGGAAATTCGAGATGAAAAAACCGCTAAAGTAGCAATTAATGCTGCACTTAGCGGACATTTGATTTTGACGACCGTCCATGCAAGAAATGTGTATGGGGTTTATCAACGTCTTAAGAATTTAGGAATCACTGATGGAGAATTAAAGCAAACTTTACAATTAGTTTCTTATCAACGCATGATGTCAACGACTGATGGAAAAGCTAAAATTCTTTTTGATCAAATCGATGGTGATACGCTTGATTATGCAATTGAAAATCAAACTAATCTTAAAATGACAAATAACTGGAGGAATAGGCTTGAAGAATGTTATCTCAATGGTGAAATATCCACAGAAATTTTCGAGAAATTTAAAGAAGGATAAGCAAGGATGGAAGTTAAAAGACCAGGCACAATTTTTTTCTTTACTTGCTGATTTACTTCAGGCGGGTTTTTCCTTACAACAAGCATTAAAAAGCATGCAAAATTTGATGCCAGAATCTAAAAAGATGATTGTAAACATTGCAAATGAAATTTTGAGTGGCTCTAAAATCAGTATGGCGATGAAAAAATATATTTCAAAAGGAATATATTATCAATTGATGATTTCCGAGCAACATGGAAATTTTGATCAAAGTATTAAGCAGTTAGGTGAACTTTTGCATAAGCGCGTCGAACAAAAAAATAAACTAAATGCCTTAATGGCGTATCCATTATTTTTATTAGTGACCTTAATTGTTATTGTTATAGGGATTAAAGTTTGGCTCAATCCTGTATTAGGGCAGTTTACTGAACAGTTTGAACAGCAAAGAAGTCTTAATAACGTAAAAATATATTTGCAAGTAGTTCTTATGCTTGTATCAATCGGACTATTTTGTTATGCAACTAAAGTTTATATGTGGTGGAAAAAACAAGAAACGATTACAAAACATCATTGGTACAGTCAACTTCCAGTGATTGGTAAAATATACCGGCAATATAGTTATTATTATTTAACATTTAATTTGTCATTATTACTTGGAAGCGGGATGGATTTTAGTAAAATTTGTGATTTTTTACTTAAATTAGATAAAAATTCTCTTCTATATCAGTTGGGACAACAAATTACCCAGACGATTTATCATGGAGACGAGCTGGGAAATGTTATCGATAAATATCCGTTTATTCCGCAAGAATTAAAAATATATATTAATAAGGGCGAAACCTTAGAAAGTTTAAGTGCTGAATTATTGATTTATTCAAATATACAATACAAAAAATTATTAGCACAAATTGATAATTTAATGGCTTTAGTACAACCACTGTTATTTGTAATTATAGCCATTATTATTGTTATGACATATTTATCAATACTATTACCAATGTATCAAACACTAGGAGGATTATACTAAATGGAAAAAATAAATCGTAAATTAAAAGGATTCACATTAATCGAAATGGCGATCGTATTGTTCATTATTAGCTTATTAATTTTAATTGTCTTGCCTAACATTGGAATGCAAAGAAAACATGCAGATTCGATAAATGGAAAAGCTTTGCAAACGCAGTTAAATACACAAGCACAATTGTATATGGATGAAAAAAATGTAACCAGTGTATCTATTGAACAATTAGCTAGTGAGAATTATCTTAGTGAAGATCAAGCGCAGCAAATTAGAAAGAAAAAATTAGAGATTCAAGTCGATGGTGAACAATAAAAAAGGTTTTACTTTAGTTGAAATGATTATAGTTCTTGGTTTAACGGTTGCTTTAATGATAATTGGATATCAGCCAATGAAAAAAGCGCTCTTTAATTATCAAGAAAAAATATTTTTTACTAACTTACAAAGAAATTGGGATAAAGCCGCAGAAAGGGCAATTGAAGATGGGTGCCGATATTTATTTTTATTTGAAAAAGGAACTAATAAAATTTATGTTCGTAAAACAGATAGGAATGGAATTTTAACCGAAGAAGAACTGATAATGCCAAAATCATTGCAATTGTATAAAACTCGTAAAATCAGAATTAGCCAACAAGGAAGTGTCACTGGAGATACTGTGACATTTGTGTCAAATTCAGGGAAAACGTACGTTTATACTTTTCAGTTAGGATATGGAGCACGATATAATGTATTGGAAAAATAAGAGATTAGCAGGGTTTTTCTTAGGCGATTCATTGCTAGGTTTAACAATTATTTGTGTTGGAATTATATTGTTATTTGGAAATTTTGTGTTTTTATCCAAAAAAGAAAAGCAAGGATATCAAAATTTAGAAAGAAATAAGCAGTTGTTAAATCAAGTTAGAAAAGATACTTATCGAGAACAAATAAATAATCATGGGACGATATATATTGATGAAAAAGTACAGCTTAACTGGTAATGTAAAAAAAGGATTTACTCTTTTAGAAGTGATAATTGCGATGGTAATAACGAGTATAGGATTGGTGATTATTGCAACGAGTATGCCGCATGTGAAAAAAGTAAGTGATGGTCAAATTGCCAAAGATCGGCAATCATTTGAACATTTCAAATCTATTTTAGAAAATCCACAGTTAGATTTAGCATATGTTAATTGGAAAAATCACCAATTAGAATTATATAGTAATGAAGCTAAAGAAAAGTACCAATTTGATTTATATAATCAAAAAATTATCAGAATGAAAAAAAGAGATGGAAACGGAAATTATAGTGGGTATATGCCGCTTTTATTAGACGTACAAAAATTTGAATGTAATTATAATCAACTAACAAATGAATTGATAATTGAAATTCAATTACATGATAGAAAGTATAGGGAAAGATATGTTATGCAAGAAAAAAAGTAAACCGGGATATTTGCTAGTCTCAAGTGTATTCTTTTTAGAATTAATTGCAGTGATTTTGTTAGGACAAACGATATTTTATTTCATTAATAACCAAATAATTCAAAGAAAGGCCCAATATTATCAAGCACGCTCAATGGCACAAATTGCTGAAAAGTTAAATAAAGATGAAATGATTTTCAATTTGGGAATTACTAAGAAAAATAGCGGCAATATTACGGTCACGCTGAAAAATGGTCGCCAATTTACGTTTGAGTAATGAGAGATACTTGCAAAATATTGATGTTATCGCTAAACTAATTAAAGTGAAAAAATTAGAGATGGGATGCGTATGATGCAAAATATTGAAAAGATTCAAGCTAATTACGAAAAAATTGAAAAAGCAATTTTGATGTTACAAAGCGAATTAGAAAGTGAATATTTAGATGCCTTAATTGAAACAATGGATAATCTTTTAGATGATAAAAAAGTCCATGTTGAAAATGGAAAACCAACTGAAAAAGTTGCAAAAGAATTGGAACAACTATATGTAGAGGTGTCTTTAGAAGAATTAACCGCTGAACAAAAGCGCCAATTGCTGCAATTGTTGATTTTAAAATCCTATTCAGTTGAAAAAATTCAAGCTAATCACCAAATGACCCCAGATACGATTGGTATTTTGGTATCCTATTTAATTCAAAAATTTGCTCAAAATAAAAATAAAATTGAAATTCTTGATTTAGGAGTTGGGACAGCTAATTTGTTAAGTACGGTAATGAATCGTATCCATGATAAAGAAGTTCATGGTTATGGGGTTGATAATGATGATACATTATTAGCTCTTGCAAGTATCAGTACCGAGTTGCAACAATCAAATATCGAATTATATCATCAAGATGCACTTGATGATTTGATGATACCTGATGTAGATTTTGTGGTGAGTGATTTACCAGTAGGCTATTACCCGCTTGATGAGCGCGCACAACAATTTGAAACTCATAATGAAAAAGGGCATTCATTTGCTCATTATTTGTTAATTGAACGTGCAATGCAAAAACTAAAAGAAGATGGGTTAGGGGTATTTGTTGTACCAAAAGGAATGTTTGAAAAAGAAAATGCGATGAATTTATTGAAGTATATTCAAAAACAAGGCCACCTTCAAAGTTTATTAAACTTACCAACTGATTTGTTTTCTAATAAAAATTCAATGAAATCAATTTTAGTTATTCAAAAGAAAGGTCCAAAAGCTAAGCAAGCAAAAGAAGTTTTAGTGGGTGAAATACCATCATTTAAGCAACGCAAAGAGTTTTCTGACTTTTTAACGGAAATTGATCGTTGGGTTAATAGTTCAATCAAGTTGTAAAATATAAGAAGTGGAACGAAGAACTTTCCGCTTCTTTTTTTAGTTTAAAGTGAATATTTTTCAATCAAAAATGAAATAGTTGAATTTTACTTTAATAATAACCTATTGTAAAATAAAGTTATTATAAAAATTTGGGAGAAGTTTTATGGAAAATAAAAATGAAGAATATGCACGTAATCTGAAAAGTCGGCATGTTCAATTAATTGCTCTTGGGGGAACAATCGGAACGGGTTTGTTTTTAGGATCAGGTAAATCGATCCAATTAGCTGGTCCATCGATTGTATTAGCTTACTTTATTACCGGAGCAATTTGTTTCTTATTGATGCGAGCAATGGGAGAAATGTTAGTTTCTGATTTAAAGAAGAATTCTTTTATTGATTTCATTTCAGAATATTTAGGCGAAAAAATTGGCTTTATGGCAGGATGGACATACTGGGTTTGTTGGATAACCATTGCCATGGCTGATGTAACGGCCACAGGTTTGTATTTTAAATATTGGTTTCCCTCGGTCCCACAATGGGTTCCGGGATTAGTTGCCGTTGTCATATTATTATTAATTAATTTGATTACGGTTGGTTTATTTGGGGAAATGGAATTCTGGTTTGCCATTGTAAAAATTGTTGCGATTATTGCATTGATTATCGTAGGGATTGTTATGGTGATAGTAGGATTCAAGACACCTACAGGCCATGCTAGTTTAGGAAACTTGGTCAATTATGGCGGTCTATTTCCAAAAGGCTTAAAAGGATTTTTACTATCATTTCAAATGGTAACATTTGGATTCATTGGAATTGAAATGGTTGGGGTAACAGCTTCTGAAGCTGAAAATCCAAAAGTCGTAATTCCAAAAGCGATTAATGAAATTCCAACACGTGTAATTATTTTTTACGTGGGTGCATTATTAGCAATCATGTCAATTTATCCGTGGTCTTCAATTTCACCAAAAGAAAGTCCATTTGTACAAGTATTTGAAAGTATTGGAATTACAATTGCTGCAGGAATTATTAATTTTGTAGTCTTGACTGCAGCATTATCTGCAACAAATAGTGCTTTATTTACTACAGGTAGAATGTTATTTTCATTAAACTATGATGGTAAAAGTAAGTTCGCTAAAAAAATGGGTACTTTATCAAAAACACAGGTTCCAGCCAACGGTTTGATTTTCTCAGCAATCGTTATTACAGTTGCTGTTATTGCTAATTTTATTGTGCCAAGTACAGCATTATTCACATTTATTTCAAGTGTGGCGACAACTTGTTTCTTATTCATCTGGGGAGCAATTGTTTGTGCTCATTTGAAATTTAAGAAAGTTAACCAAAGTAGTGACACTAAATTTGCTACGCCACTATATCCATTGGGGGACTACTTAGTGTTGGCGTTCTTAGCCTTTGTTGGCGTAATTATGTTATTAGAAACAACGACAAGAATTGCCTTGATTTCATCCCTAGTATGGTTCGGAATTTTATTGATCGTTCAAAAATTTAAGCAAAACGGTAATGATTAGTAGACATTAAAGAGGTTAGGAATTTTTTCCTAATCTCTTTTTTGGTATAATATGTTTTAGGCACAGTTAAAAGGGATGGATAAAATGATATATTTTATATCTGATACTCATTTTTTTGATAAACGAATGGTTCACAATCAAATATTTGCAAGACGTGATTTTTTGACTGTTAATCAGATGAATGAGGCAATTATTAATTCTTGGAATAATGTTGTAACCGCAAATGATATTGTTTATCATCTTGGCGATATTGCCTTAATTGGAAACAATCGTCATAGCCATGAAAAATTACTAGAACTTTTGAAAAGATTAAATGGAAAAATTGTTTTTTTGAAAGGAAATCATGATACAAGAGCAACATTTAAGTATCTTCAAAAAAATAATATTTTGCTTGAAGATAAAATTGAAAAATTTGTTTTTGAGGATGTAGGAATCTTGATAAAACATAATAAGATACAATATTATTTAACACATTATCCACTAATCGTTGGGCCAGCCCCAAATAGGATAAACTTACATGGACATATTCATAATTCAAGTGTAAATATGGCAGAAAACATTAATGTTGGTGTTGATTCGGCGGATTTAGATTATTTAATGGAACCATTAAATTTTGGAACACCGCTTTCGATTGAAATGGTTTTAAAGATTATAAGTGCTAAAAAAATCGATTTTCAAAAAAGAAGATAAACGAGGGATGAGCTTGAATAGCGAAAAGAAGGTTCGTCGAGAACAGCAATTAGCAAAAAAAGCCGAAGCGATTGAAGCGTATGCTAATGAAGTTGTTGTAATTGACGATGTTAGAGTAGAAATTGATGGGAAATCATATGATTTGGTCGAAAACTTTCATAATGGCTTTATCAGTGAAAAAGTAGGGGAACGTTTTAGCCAAATCTTAACAAAATATGATTATATCGTTGGTGATTGGGGATATAATCAATTAAGAATGCGGGGATTTTATGCAGAGGATAGTAAAAAGGGATTGCCATATCAAAATATTAGTCGTCTGCAAGATTACCTAAATGAATATTGTAATTTTGGGTGTGCGTATTTTGTTTTACATAATTTGGAAGTTCAACCACCTGAACCAATTCCGGCTAAAATTCGAAAGAAGAGTTCAAAGAAAAAGTCACAAGAAAAGCGTAATAAGAAGAAAAATAATGCGTTTATGAGTGAAAAGAAATACAACGTTCGAAATAAAAAGAAGCCTAATAAAAAGAATGTAAAATTAAGAAATGCTAATAAAAAGCACAACCCAAATCAACGACATTTTACAATTAGACAAAAATAGGAGATAAAAATGAGTTTAATAAATAAGTACAAAGGGTATATGATTGATTTAGATGGAACAATTTATCGTGGAAAAGAAGAAATTACTGAAGCCAAACCGTTTATTGATCGTTTACGTAAAAATAATATCCCATATCTTTTTGTTACTAATAACAGTACTAAAGAACCAGCTGATGTAGTAAGAAACTTAAAAGATAATTTTAATATTGCTGCAACTGAAAATAATGTTTATACATCAGCAATGGCAACTGTGGATTATGTTAAATCTTTAGATGCTACAAAGAAAAAAGTATATATTATCGGAGAACAAGGCTTGAAAAGAGCATTCGCAAATGAAGGCTTTGTGTTTGAGGAACAAAACCCTGACTACGTAGTAGTTGGATTAGATTATGATGTTACTTATCATAAATTTGAATTAGCGACTCTTGCGATTAGAAGTGGAGCAACTTTCATTGGGACTAATCCAGATACCAATTTACCAAATGAAAGAGGGCTTGTTCCAGGAGCAGGATCACTTGTTGGTTTAGTTGAAATTGCAACACAACAAAAACCAATTATGATTGGAAAACCTGAAACAATTATCATGGATAAAGCCTTGGAAAAGATGGGATTAAAAAAAGAAGAGGTAGTCATGGTGGGTGATAACTATAATACAGATATCAAAGCTGGAATTAATGCAGGAATTGATACTTTGTTAGTTTATACGGGAGTATCAACGAAACAACAAGTTGCCAAAAAAGATATTAAACCCACGCATGAAATTGATAGTTTAGATGAGTGGAAATAAGAATAAAATCGCATTAAGAACAATATTTATAGGGATATGTGGCTTCTTTTTTATTTTGAGTAGCAGCATATTTATTACGCTAAATTCGATTTGGTTATACCGCTTATTTGTAGCGACGTTAAATCTAAATGAAACGGTTAATTTAACGGTAAAAGGTTTAATGAATGAATATCACAGGATTATTTTATATTTAGAATTACCGTGGATCCATCGTTTAGAAACAACCTTACCCATGTCTAATCGTGCGTTGATGCATTTTAAGGATGTAAAGAATTTAGTGATTTTTAATAATGGGGTTTTAATCTTTAGCTTGAGTAGTTTGATAGTTATTAATTCTAGGAATAATTATTTTATTGAGTGGTGGAAATATTTAAGGGCGCTTCGCTGGAATGTATTAGGGATGCTGCTAGTAGTTGTTTTAGGAAGTGTGAATTTTAATCAAACGTTTATATTCTTTCATCGAATATTTTTCCATAATGATAATTGGCTATTTAATCCTACCTTCGATCCAATTATTAACGCATTACCAGAAAGTTTTTTTGCTGCATGTTTTGTAGAATTTGTCATCGTGTATATGATAATGAATTTGATTGTATACGTTTATGTCAAAAAATATAAATGTAAATTATAAAGTAAATAATAAATTTAAAGCAAGAAATTGAAAAGTTATCAATTATCTGCTTTTTAATGATATAAAAAAGAACCTTCGTGTTGAATAAAATTCAATGTCGAAGGTTCTTTGGTTTTTATTTAGATAATTTTGATTTAATTGCACCAATAATTGCTGGTAAAAGAGAAACGCCGATAATTCCAAGGATTACCATTGAAAAATGTTCTTTAACAAAAGGAATGTTTCCGAAGAAAAAGCCACCTCCGCAGCAAATTGCAACCCAAGCAGTAGCGCCAATTAAGTTATATTTAATAAAAGATGAATATTTGACGCCAGAACCACCACAAACAAAAGGCGAAAGTGTTCTGATGATTGGCATAAAACGAGCTAAGGCGATTGCAATTCCACCATGCTTTTCGAAGAAAGCTTCGGTTTTTTTAATATTTTCTTCCTTAATAAAACGCCCGAAAAATGAATGATTAGTCATAGCTTTTCCAGCTGTTTTACCCAGATAAAAATTCAATGAATCACCAACTACAGAAGCAATAAAGAAAATGATGATGAAATACCAAATATTTAAATGATATTTTGGAGACGCCGCTAACGCACTTGCTGCAAATAAGAGTGAGTCTCCTGGAAGAAAAGGCATAATAACTGCGCCAGTTTCAATAAAAATAATAGAAAATACAATTAAATACGTCCAGTTTCCAAATGTATTAACGATATTTTCTAAATGAGCATCAATATGCAAAATAAAATCAATCAAAAATGACATAAAGTAAACTCCTTAATATAAACATATAAAATAAATATACCATAAAAATTCTGTAAGAAAGTTAATTCTTCTTTAAATTATGGCGATTGAACTCTTTGATTAAAGAAGTACTATGGGTAGGTTGCTTTTTATCAGGGTATAAACTTTCTAATGCGTGGTTGACAGCGATTGGCCCTTCGCCCATTCCGGTAGCGATTAATTGAGTTTTTCCAGGGTATGTTGCGATATCTCCGATAGCATATATCCCTTTAGTTGATGTTTCGTAAACTGAGTTAACAGAAATTAAATTTTTCTTTTCTAATTTAACTGGCCACTCTTCAAGAAAATCGTTATTTGAAATAAAACCATAATTAACAATTAAGTAATCCGTTTCAAGGCGAATTTTTTGTTCCCCACGAACTTCTGCTAAATCAAGGGCGAGTTTGTTATTAACCTGAGATAAGGCTTCGATTTTAAAAGGTGTAAGAATTTCAATAGGTTTTTGTTTTAATTTTGATACACTACCTTCTAAAGCGCGGAATTGATCTCGACGATGAATTAAAGTTACCTTTTTAGCAAATTTTTCTAATTCTAAAGCCCAGTCAACGGCAGAGTCTCCACCGCCTGCGATAACAACTTCTTTGTCAATAAATTTTTTAGGATTGTTTACTGTGTAAAAAATAGCCGAGTCTTCAAATTTTTCTGCAGAAGTAAGTTTTAATTTTCGTGGAGTAAATGATCCAATTCCTGAAGCGATGATTATACTTTTAGAAAAGAAGGTACCTCTGTTAGTAGCTAATGTGAAATGATTGTCTTCATTTTTTTTAATAAGTTCAACTTTAGTTCCGAGTTTAATATCAGGGTTGTATGATAATACCTGCTTTTTTAGATGTTCAGTTAAATCATGACCGTTTATCTCCAAGAGAGCAGGAATATCATAAATATTTTTTTGAGGGAACAGATTTTCTGGTTGCCCACCGAGTTGATCTAAACTTTCGAGTAAAAGAACTTTTGCAAGGCGCATTCTAGCGTAAGTAGCGGCAAACATTCCGGTTGGTCCGCCTCCAATTATTGCAATATCATAAATAGAATCTGAATTTGGCATAAAAAATCCTCCGATTTGATGTTTATAGATTTACAATATCACAAAAAAATTCTAAAATAAATTAGATAGATTAATAAAGAAAGGAGGATAAAGATGGAATATAGAATAGGGATGATTCTTGAAGGGAGAGTCACAGGAATTCAACCATATGGAGCTTTTGTGAATTTAGGAGATGATACTCAAGGGTTGATTCATATTTCCGAATGTCACCATGGATATATAGATGATATTCATAATTATTTAAAAACCGGGCAACTAGTTAAAGTAATGATAATTGATATTGATGAATATACTGGAAAAATAAGTTTATCAGTGCGCTGTTTAGAAAAACCATTTGATTTTAGTAAAAGAAAAAAGAAAAAATATATCCATAAAAAGTTTTGGACTAATAAGCATGTGCAAGAAGGGTTTAAACCAATTGCAGCTAATTTAGATAATTGGGTGGAAGAAGCGTTAGAGAACATTAAAAAAATATCAGAATAATAGTTGACATTTAAAAGTAAACCGTGTATATTATTTAAATGTTGCTGCTAGTCAGACAATTAAGTATTTAAAATTTGAAAATAACTTTTAAAAATAAATTTTAAAAATAACTTTTAAAAATAAA
>NZ_BAML01000016.1 GCF_000615845.1 Ligilactobacillus hayakitensis DSM 18933 = JCM 14209 | reverse complement strand
TATTTAATCGTCATCACCTGACGACTTAATTAGTTTAACAAAAACTTTTTAAGTTGTCAAACTTTTTTTTTGAATTTTTTTCAGCTAACTTTTAATTGCTTTTGCTAACTGACAACAAAGAATACTATACATGGTTTTTATTTATTGGTCAAGAACTTTTATAAAAAAATATTTTTCTTTTTTAAATTTTTTATCTATATAGTAATAGCATCCCTATTTTAGCTATTACTAGTTTTTTATTTTTTCTAAAATAAAAAGAAAACCTCGTAGTAATTTACTACGAGGAAAAAAGGAGTTTAATATTATCTAATTAGTCATTATATATTGGGGATATGACTAATTCATTAAATCTCAAAAATATTTCAGGGGGAGATATCAATTAGCTCTTGCTAACTGATAACTATATCATAATTTTAAAATGTGAATTTTTTGTGAATTTTTACTTGAGGTTTTATTATAATTCTCTTTAATTTTTCTTACCCGTTTAGACTATGCTAGAATATATCTCGAAACAACATATCAATGGAGAGAATGGTGATCATATGAAAATCTGTCCCAATTGCAAATATTCGAATAATGACCACGCAAAATTTTGTACAAATTGCCGCTATCATTTTATAGAGTCTTCTAATTATATTTATTGTAAAAAATGTGGTCAAAAACAGTCCAGCAAAGCTGTTTTTTGTAAAAACTGCGGCCACACCTTAACTAATAATCATAATAACCCAGAAAAGACTTTTCCTAAGCAATATATCACTTGCCCTAATTGCCATTATCAAAATCCGAAATTAATTCGCTATTGTCTTAACTGTGGTTCTAAATTAATTAGTGATACTACTAATAATCCAATTAAAGTTGAAACTCATCAAAAATTTCAAACTCCTAAAGTAAATATTTCTTCTAAAAGTAAACTATCCTTAACTACTAAGCTATGGATTTTTTATATCGTAGGTTTTATATTTCTACTATTAGGTAGTTACTACTTCTTTTATGGTAATTGGTCTACAAAACAAAACCAACATCAAAAATACGAAGTCAAAGCAACGAAATCTTCTACCAAGCTTATTTACAATAATGATGTTATTAAAACATATATTACTACTGCCATGCAGAACATTTCTGGAAAATCTTCCATTTATGTTACTACTGCCAAGAGTAATCAATCATATTCTGTTAACAACCGCCCCCAATTATCCGCTTCTGTGATTAAATTATTTATTTTAGGTGCTGCTTTTATGGAAGCAAATGATAATCATCTTAATCTCAATGATTCATACATCTTAAAAGACTCAGATAAAGTTGGCGGTACTGGTATTTTACAAAACAAACCAAACGGAACTTCATATACTTATCGTCAACTACTTACATATATGATAGATTTTAGTGATAATACTGCTACTAATATCATCATCGATAAACTTGGTGGTGTTGAAAGGACTAATTTCTTAATTTCTAAATTTAATGTTAAAAATACCAAACTTCAACGCAAAATGATGAATTTTAACGCTAAGAAAGATAATTATACTAGCGCTGAAGATACTGCACTATTCCTCAAGCAACTCTATAATCATCAACTGCTTTCTAAATCAAGCGACGAAGAAATGTTAAAGATTTTAAAGCAGAATACTGATCATTCTAAGCTACTTAAAAATTTACCTGCTAGCACAGTAACGTATAACAAGACTGGAATTAATTCTGATCAAGGTATTCAAAACGATGCAGCTATCATTTCTAATAAAAATGGCGCAATCATTGTTGTTGTCCTTTCTGAAAAAGGAAATTCATCACAACAAATATCTACAATGAATAAACTCGGTGAAAATTTATACCGAGAATTACTGCAATAATGTTTCACGCGAAACATTTATTGAAGATTTATTCAATAATAATATCTCATTAATACATGAAATAGTAAAAAAGCGGACAACTGAAATATTCAGTCGTCCGCTTTTTGCGTGATATTCATATTATTTATTTTTTACCAAACAAATAATCCAACCATTGCTGCCGATAATAATGAAACTAAAATTCCTGAAATCAACATGTAGCCTACATTCTTAGAAATTAAATCATTCTTTTCTTTATCAACAAGTCCTTTGAAACATCCGATAATCATCCCGATAGTTGAGAAGTTTGCAAAAGATGTTAAAAAGACTGTTAACATTGCACGATAGTGAGGGTTAAATGCACTAGTTGAAATAGTCTTTGTTACTTTACCCATAACAACAAATTCGTTAGTAACAAGTTTCATCCCCATAAATTGAGCAAATTGGAATGCATCATGTGTGTTAAGACCCATTAACCATGCAAATGGGAACATAATTATTCCTAAAATATGTTCTAATGAAAGTTCTGGATTAATGTATCCAAGTAATTTATCGATTAATGCGGCGATAGCAACAAATGCAATTACATTAGCGGCAATAATTAATACTAAACGACCCGCTCCTAAAATTGAATCTCCTAAGAATGAGAAGAAAGGTTCTTTTTCTGCATTACCATTTTCGTCAACTGATCCAACTTCAACCTCAGCAATTGCTGAACCACTCATAGTAGCAATTGTATCTTCTTCTTTAGCTACATCAACTGGGTTTAACATCGCAACAACAATTAACGCGTTAATAACATTAACTGGAATTGCAGTTAAGATAAAGTTACCTGGCATCATTTGGGTATATGCTCCAATAATTGAAGCAGTAACACAACTCATTGACATCATCGCAAGTGTTAAGTTACGTTTAGCGTTCATTTGCTTCAATTGTAACCCTGACACCGCTAATGCTTCTGTATTACCTAAAAACATCATTTCAATTGCGAAGAATGATTCAAATTTAGGTTGTCCTGTTAACCAAGATAAACCTTTACCAATCCATTTAATGACCCAAGGTAAAATCCCGATATAAGTTAAAATATCAAACAATGGTACAATCATAAGAATTGGTAATAATACTGATACAAACCAGTCCATTTGTTTAACATTAACCATGCTTGGAATTGCAAATTCAATCCCTGTATATGCGACCTTCATTAATTCATTAAATCCAGCTGCAGCACCTTCGACGATTGTACGGCCGATACTAAAACTAGTAAGGAACCATGCTAAAAATAGGTTAAATACAACCATAATAATGATTGATTTCCATTTAATCGCCTTGCGATCCTTTGAAAAAAGCCAACCAATGGCTAAGAAAATAAGTAGACCAACAACATTTATTGCTAAATACACGTTGTTTCCTCCTCTAAATAGTGATATGAGATATTAATTTGTTCAATCTAAAAAAATACAGAATATTTTCATAAATATAAACGTTTTAAGTATACCTTAATCAAATAGTGTCATTCAAGAAAAATCTATATTTATCCTTCTTATCCACATGTTTATAACTATTTTTTAATCTTTCACCTCAAATGGTCAGTACCAATTTGTTCATAACTCTAAATTTTAAATAAAAAAAGTTTCCATCGCGCTTACGATGGAAACTTTTATAATGCTATTTACGTTTGCTCTTAAAAGCTTTACGTTTAGCCTTTTCAATTTTTCTTTTTCTTGCTTTTTCAGCCTTTTGCTTTTCTTGGCGTTCAGCAATAATCTTAAACGGATTATTAATAAGTAACGTTTGACCTACAGAAAATGCATTAGTAACTACCCAATACAAGGAAAGAGCAGCCGGAACGTTTAACGCAGTAATAAAAATAATTACTGGCATCATCCATGTCATTGTTGTTGTCATGACATTTTGTTCCGGTTGTGACATGGTACTTAACTTAGATGTCATCCAAGTAAATAACGCTGCTAAAATCGGTAAGACATAATATGGATCTTTTGAACCTAATTCCATCCATAAAAATGAACCGGCTTTAAGCGTTTCTGATCTAAAAATCGCTTGATACAAAGCAAATAGAATTGGAAGTTGTACCAATATTGGTAAAAAACTTGCAAAAGGATTAATTCCTGCTTCAGAATATAACTTTTGTTGTTCCATTGCCATTTGTTGCCGTGATTCCATATCTTTACCAGGATACTTATTTTGAATCTCTTTTAGCTTAGGTTGTAATTCCATTGTTTTACGCATACTCTTCATTTGATAAATCATTAAAGGAAGAATAACAATACGAACAATAATAGTAAAAATTACAATCCCCCAACCGAAACTGCCTCCCAAGATTTTACTTAAACCTTGGATGGCGCGAATGAAGTTCCAAACAATATAATGATCCCAAAAGCCAGTACTATTAGCATCAACTTTTGAAGTCGAACTACATCCTGATAACACAAGGGCTACCATAAAAAGCGAACTAAAAAGAAGAAGGTTACGCTTACCTTTTTTCACAGTATTTACTCCTTTTAAATTCTAATCATCTAATACCTTAGCTAAACGTAAAGCATGAACAAGATGTTCTTTTACGTCTACCATAGACATATTTGCAACAGCTGGGCGTGCAATTACGAGAAAATCGCAATCTTGCTTCAACTGAGGCTTTAATTCAGTCAAGCTTTGGCGAATTCGACGCTTTACCCAATTTCTAGCAACAGCGTTCCCAATTTTTTTACCTACTGAAATTCCAACACGAAAATGTGCTTGATCTGGTTTTTCTAACATATAGATAACAAATTGACGGTTAGCTGAGGACTTTCCTTGTGTAAAGACTGTTTGAAATTCAGCTTCTTTCTTGACTCGATATGACTTTCTCATAGTATATCTCCATTAAAAATCTACAAAATAAAAAAGACCACTGACGGTCCAGTGATCCTATGCAGACAATACTTTTCTACCTTTACGGCGTCTACGTGCTAACACATTACGACCGTTACTTGTACTCATACGTTTACGAAAACCATGTACACGTTGACGATGGCGTTTCTTTGGTTGGTAAGTTCTCTTCATGAATTACACCTCCTTAGTATTGTTAACTTAACAATGATACAAATTACTTTACTATAAAATGCTATAACCTGTCAAGTTCATTTACTTTGTAATGGTATCATACTTTTTTTAAAAATAAAAGGTACAAATTTAAATTTCTCTTCTAAATTATTCCACATAATTCTAAATTTCATTGTTCTTTTTTTGTTAATTTTTGTGATTTTATAATTATAATTCACAATGATATTCGCAATTTTTTTCTAAAATAACACCTTGTGAATTAAGTTTTCCACAAGCGCGAATATAACTGTTCATAATTGCCATATCCTTTGTCATTACAGCGTTATTTTTCTTAAACCCCCTGTGAATAACTCCTTTTTTTTTAACTTTTTTGCTTAAAATTTAACAACTGTGAATAACGTATTAACAGCTTGTTAATCTTTTTTGTTTTTTATTTTTTAATCTGTGGAAAACTTTTTATAAAAATGCTAAAATAAATTCACAATACTTTTAAAAGGAGGCGTCTTTGTGCACGACTTTGATTTAGATTCACTTTGGCAATACATTTTGGAATCCTTCAATAAATCTTTAAGTCAAGCTAGTTTTAAAGCTTGGTTTGAAAGTGCCGATCCTGTTCAATATACAGATCAAACACTTATTGTTAACGTTCCAACTGTATTACACCGTGATTATTGGACTCAAAAACTAAGTGGCCAAATCACTGATATGATCAAAAATGCTGGCGGTCCTACCATCACCGTTTTAGCTAAACTACCTGAAGATCCTAATCCATTAGCTGAATCTGACCCAGTTGATGACAAACTCAACTCAAAAAAAGATACTACCAATAATGTTGATGCCACTACTGTAGACTTTACACGTGGATCCCAACTTAACGAACGTTATACTTTTGACACTTTTGTTGTTGGAAAAGGCAACCAATTTGCCCATGCAGCCGCATTGGGAGTCGCTGAAGAGCCAGGAAATTTCTATAACCCTCTATTCTTTTATGGGGGTGTCGGTCTTGGTAAAACGCACTTAATGCATGCGATTGGGCATCATATGCTCCAAAATAATCCCAATGCTAAAGTTAAATATGTAACCAGTGAAACGTTCGCTAATGATTTTATTAATTCAATTCAAAAAAAGCGACAAGAAGAATTCCGTCGAGAATACCGTAATGTCGATTTACTATTAGTAGATGATATTCAATTTTTTGCTGATAAACTTGGTACTCAAGAAGAATTTTTCCATACGTTTAACACTCTTTACGATGAAAAAAAACAAATTGTACTTTCTGCTGATCGTCTTCCAAATGAAATTAAAAATTTGCAAGAACGTTTAGTTTCTCGCTTTAAATGGGGACTTTCAGTCGATATTACCCCTCCAGATTTTGAAACAAGAATTGCTATTTTACGTAATAAAGCTGAAGCTGAACACGTTACAATTCCAGATGATACTCTTAGTTATATTGCTGGACAGATTGATTCAAATATTCGTGAACTTGAAGGGGCATTAATGCGTGTTGAAGCTTTCTCTTCAATGACCAAAACCCCTATTTCTGTTAATTTAGCATCTGAAGCACTTAAGAATTTGAAGATTAATAATAAAGCAAATGCTCTTACTATTCCAATAATTCAAGATTTTGTTTCAAAATATTATCATGTTTCAGTAGCTGACTTAAAAGGTAAAAAACGTACCAAATCAATTGTTAGGCCGCGTCAAGTTGCAATGTATCTTTCTCGTGAACTTACTGGATCATCACTTCCAAAAATCGGCAGTGAATTCGGTGGTAAAGATCATTCAACTGTTATTCATGCGCACGAAAAAATTTCAAAAGCCCTACCAAATGATTCGGACTTACAACGCGAAATTAACGAACTAAGAGCCGAGCTCAAACACTAATTGTGGATTACAGTGGAAAAACAACAATACTTTTCCACAAGTTATCAACAAGTGGAATTCCTGTTTTTCAGCATTCTCACTTTAGTTTTCCACACTATACACAGGCCCTACTATTACTACTAACTATCTATATATTATATATATATTTACAGGAGGATCATTTTTATTATGAAATTTACAATTCAACGAACAGCATTTTTACATTATTTAGCTGACGTTCAACGAGCAATTTCATCTAAAACAACGATTGAAATTCTTACCGGAATTAAATTAGATTTAGTTGAAGACTCTTTAACCCTTACAGGAAGTAATTCAGATATTTCTATTGAAACTGTTATTTCAATCGCAGACGAAGATGCAGCTTTGAAAGTTGAACAACCAGGAAGTATCGTCTTACCAGCACGTTTCTTTAATGAAATCGTGAAAAAATTACCAGATGATACTATGAGCATTGATATCAATGAACGTTTTCAAGCAATTATTACTTCTGGTCAAGCTGAATTTACAATTAATGGTTTAAATCCTGAAGATTATCCGCATCTTCCAGAACTAGATTCAACTGGACAAGTAATGATTGCAAGTGATGTTTTAAAACAAATCATTAGTCAAACTTTTATTGCAGTTTCTACTCAAGAAAGTCGTCCTATTCTTACAGGGATTCATTTTACAATTAAAGATGGATCTTTAACTGCAGTTTCAACTGATTCTCACCGTTTGAGTCAACGTAAAGTAAACCTCAATGTACCTGAAAATATTAATTACGATATTATTATTCCAGGTAAATCATTGAATGAACTTTCAAAGATGCTAGATGATAGTACTGATGATATCGAAATTCAAATTTCAGAAAACCAAATTTTATTTATTCTAAACAATACATCATTCTATTCACGTTTGTTAGAAGGTAAATATCCTGATACAGATCGGTTAATTCCTAAAACATCTGAAACAGTAATCGAATTTAATGCAACTGAATTATTACATTCAATCGAACGTGCTTCTTTAATGTCACACGTTGGTCGTAATAATGTTGTTAAATTAAGCTTAAACGTTGCAGAAAATAAAGTTGTCTTATCAGGAAACACACCTGAAGTCGGAAATGTTGAAGAAGATTTAAGCTTTAAATCATTATCTGGTGAAGATATTGAAATTTCATTTAACCCAGATTACATGAAAGACGCCCTTCGTTCATTTGGACAAACTGAAGTTACAATCGCATTTACTATGCCACTTCGTCCATTTACAATTGTTCCAACTGAAGATCAAGAAAACTTTATCCAATTGATTACTCCAGTTAGAACATTCTAATTTAAGATTACTTTTACAAAAACAGTGATAATTTTTAAAATTATCGCTGTTTTTTTGAGTGCAAAAATTTCATAAAAAGTCATTTTTTACATTGTGAATATAATCACATTGAAATGAAAAGTTGTAATATTGGCTTAGTGGTGGGCATTGTGAAAAAATCACAAATAAAAAATGGTAAAAATTAATCAATTTAAAGTTTTTTTCGAGTACCTCCTTGCAGAGGAAGTATGCCTAAAAAGCAAAAAATACGGGTTAAAACGATTTTTTATGTTTAAGAGTCTAATTGCATTAAACGAATAAAAAAACGCTAAAAACACTCAAAAAACGCTAATTAAATTGTTTTTAGCAACTAAAAAAGGTATAATTATTAGGTAAATTAAGAAAGTGAGGAACGTTTTTTGGAAAAAGAATTGGAATTGAAAACACCATACATCACGTTGGGACAATTACTAAAAATTGAAGATTTAATTAGTTCCGGAGGCCAAGCAAAATGGTATCTACAAGAATTTGAAGTTTTTGTAAATGGTGAATTAGAAGAACGTCGCGGTAAAAAGCTTTATCCAGGAGATGTAGTCGATTTACCTGAAGTTGGTCGTGTAGTCATGAAAGAAGCTTAGGGATGTATCTTTCGGAATTAGAATTAAAAAATTTTCGTAACTATCAAAGTGAAACTTTAAAATTCTCACCGCAAATTAATGTTTTAATTGGGCAAAATGCCCAAGGGAAGACGAATTTGTTAGAATCAATTTATTTTTTAGCAATGGCCCGTTCGCATCGAACTACAACGGATAAGGAAATGATAAATTTCCAAGAAAATATTGCCTTAATTAAAGGCATTGTCCAAAAGCAAATCGGCCAAGTGAAATTAGAAATAAATCTTAGTAATAAAGGCAAGAAGGCTAAAGTTAATTATCTTGAACAACCTAAATTGTCACAATATATTGGGCAATTAAATGTAATCCTTTTTGCCCCGGAAGATTTGGCTTTGGTTAAAGGTGCGCCAGCAGTTAGACGGCGATTTATTGATATGGAATATGGCCAAATTGATCCGGTTTATTTACACGCTTTAGCAAATTACCGCGTTATTTTACGGCAGCGTAATAAATATTTAAAAGATTTACAAATGAAAAAAATTTCAGATCGAGTATATTTAGATGTTTTGACAGAACAATTAGCCGATTTTGGTGCGAAAATAATTTTTCGGCGGTTAGAATTTTTGAAACAACTTGAAAAATTTGCACAGAATTTACATGCACAAATCACTCAAGGAAAAGAGCATTTAACATTTGAATATGTGAGTTCATTGAAAAATTTTGAAAATAAATCAGTTGATGAAATGAAAAAACTTTTCATGCAACAGTTTTCACAGATTACAAATAAAGAAATCTTTCAGGGAACAACCCTATTAGGTCCGCATCGAGATGATGTGAGATTTCTGTTGAATGATAAAAATGTGCAGGTTTATGGATCGCAAGGTCAACAAAGAACGACGGCTTTGTCAGTGAAGTTAGCTGAAATTGATGTCATGAAAGAACACACGGGTGAATATCCAATTTTATTGCTAGATGATGTTTTAAGTGAACTAGACGGTGCACGCCAAACACATCTTTTGAAAACGATTCAAGATAAAGTACAAACATTTTTAACGACGCCAGGATTATCAGATGTTGCGCGTCAATTAATTAATGAACCAAAAATTTTCCACATCGATACCGGTAAAGTAACGGTTGAAGATGAATAAAACAAAAAATCACTTAAAATAAGGGGGATAAAACTGTGACTGAAGAAAAAAACCAAGCAGAGCTCCTAGAAGAAAAAGAAGAAAAGGCTAAAGAATATGATGCTAGTCAGATTCAAGTTTTAGAAGGTCTAGAAGCTGTTAGAAAACGTCCCGGAATGTATATTGGCTCAACAAGTTCACAAGGGCTCCATCATTTAGTTTGGGAAATTATCGATAATGGTATTGATGAAGCTTTAGCTGGATTTGCTACGGAAATTAACGTAGTTGTTGAAAAAGATAATAGTATTACAGTTAAGGATAATGGTCGTGGGATCCCTGTTGATATTCAAGAAAAAACAGGACGCCCAGCGCTAGAAACTGTCTTTACGGTTCTACACGCCGGTGGTAAATTCGGCGGTGGCGGTTACAAAGTTTCTGGTGGTCTTCACGGTGTAGGGGCCTCAGTTGTAAATGCGCTCTCAACTAATTTAGACGTTAAAGTTATGCGTGAAGGTGATGAAAATGTTTATGGGATGGATTTTGTCTTAGGTAAAGTCAAAACCCCAATGGCAGTCATTGGTCATTGCCAAGAACATGAACATGGAACCATTGTGCACTTTAAGCCAGATGAAGACATTTTTACAGAAACAACCGTTTATGATATCAAGGTTTTAACAACGCGTATTCGAGAACTTGCTTTCTTGAATAAAGGCTTGAAAATTACAATTGAAGATAAACGTCCAGATGAACCTACCAAAGAAGAATTTCACTATGCAGGTGGGATTCGCCATTATGTAGAATACCTAAATACAGGCAAAGAAGTTCTTTTTGAAGAACCAATCTACGTGGAAGGCCAACAAGATAACATCACAGTTGAAGTGGCATTGCAATATACTGATGATTTCCATTCAAATTTATTGTCATTCACAAATAATATTCATACATATGAAGGTGGAACGCATGAAGCAGGGTTTAAGACTGCTTTGACGCGTGTTATCAATGATTATGGTCGTAAAAGTGGCCAAATCAAGGAAAATGATGCGAACCTTTCTGGAGAAGACGTGCGTGAAGGTTTAACGGCAGTTGTATCTGTTAAACACCCCGATCCACAATTTGAAGGACAAACTAAAACAAAATTAGGAAATTCAGATGCGCGTAAGGCTACTGATAAGTTATTTACTGAAACCTTTAATAAATTTATGTTAGAAAACCCAACCGTTGCTAAACGAATTGTTGAAAAAGGGCTTCTAGCTGCTAAAGCACGTGTTGCTGCTAAGCGCGCGCGTGAAGTTACGCGTAAAAAGAATGGACTTGAAATCTCTAATTTACCAGGTAAATTAGCTGACAATACTTCAAAAGATCCTGCAATTTCAGAATTATTTATCGTCGAAGGGGATTCTGCCGGTGGTTCAGCTAAGCAAGGGCGTTCACGTTTAACGCAAGCTATTTTGCCAATTCGAGGTAAAATCTTAAACGTTGAAAAAGCAACAATCGACAGAATTTTAGCTAACGAAGAAATTCGCTCACTCTTTACAGCGCTTGGAACCGGATTTGGTGAAGAGTTTGATGTTGAAAAAGCTAATTATCATAAATTGATTATTATGACTGATGCCGATGTCGATGGGGCGCATATTCGGACACTACTTTTAACTTTAATTTATCGTTTCATGCGTCCGATGATTGAAAAAGGATATGTCTACATTGCCCAACCACCACTTTATCAAGTGCGCCAAGGAAAAATGATTAGATATATTGATTCTGATGAAGAACTTACAGAAATTTTAGGTCAATTACCACCTTCACCAAAGCCAGTAATTCAACGTTACAAAGGGTTAGGTGAAATGGACGCAGAACAATTATGGGAAACAACAATGGATCCTGAAAAGCGTCGTTTATTACGGGTTGAGCTTTCTGATGCCGAAGAAGCAAATACGGTTTTTGAAATGTTAATGGGAGACCACGTTGGACCACGTCGTCAATTTATCGAAGAAAATGCAACCTTCGTTAATAATCTTGATGTTTAGTTTTAAAAGAAGGAGGGGTTAATTGTGGTAGATTTACCAAGTCGAATTAAAGATGTTGATTTATCTAAAGTGATGCGAACATCTTTCTTAGATTATGCAATGAGTGTTATTGTTGCGCGTGCTTTACCAGATGTACGTGATGGACTTAAACCCGTTCACCGTCGTATTTTATACGGAATGAACGAATTAGGTGTTACTCCAGATAAGCCTTACAAAAAATCAGCACGTATCGTTGGGGAAGTAATGGGGAAATTCCACTCACGGGGATGCGGCAATTTATGAATCAATGGTGCGAATGGCACAAGATTTTAGTTATCGTTATATGTTGGTTGATGGACACGGGAACTTCGGTTCTGTCGATGGTGATAGTGCAGCTGCGATGCGTTATACCGAAGCTAGAATGTCAAAAATCACGTTAGAAATGCTACGTGATATCAATAAAGATACAATTGATTTTCAAGATAACTATGATGGAACTGAAAGAGAACCGGCAGTTTTACCAGCCCGATTCCCTAACTTACTTGTTAATGGTGCGACAGGGATTGCTGTTGGGATGACAACTAATATTCCCCCACATAATTTAGGTGAAGTTATTTCAGGGTTGCATGTTTTGATGAAAAATCCGGATGCAACAACCGCTGATTTGATGGAAGCAATTCCAGGACCTGACTTCCCAACTGGTGGGATTGTTATGGGTAAATCTGGAATTAGAAAAGCTTATGAAACTGGTAAAGGAACAGTTACTTTACGAGCTAAAGTTGATATTGATGAACTACCAAATGGACGTCAACAAATCGTTGTTCATGAGCTTCCTTACATGGTTAATAAAGCTCGTTTAATTGAACGTATTGCTGAATTAGCCCGTGAAAAGAAGATTGAAGGAATTACTGATATCAAGGATGAATCTGATCGCGAAGGGATGCGTATCACAATTGATATCCGACGCGATATGAGTGCTTCTGTTGTCTTAAACAATTTGTATAAATTAACTTTAATGCAAACATCATTTGGCTTTAACATGCTAGCAATTGTTGATGGGACACCAAAAGTGTTGAGCTTAAAGCAAATTTTACAACACTACTTAAAACACCAAGAAGAAGTTATTCGTCGTCGTACAGAATTTGACCTTAAAAAAGCCAAAGCGCGTGCGCACATCTTAGAAGGTTTAAGAATTGCGCTTGATCACATTGATGCAATTATTAATATTATTCGTAGTTCACAAAGTCCTGATATTGCTAAGGATCGTTTAATTAACGAATATAAACTTTCAGATAAGCAAGCCCAAGCAATTTTGGATATGCGTTTGGTTCGTTTGACAGGACTAGAACGAGATAAAGTTGAAAACGAATATAACAAGACCATGGCAGCCATTGCTGATTTTGAAGATATTTTGGCACGTCCAGAACGTATTGACCAAATTATTTACGAAGAATTACTTGAAATTCAAGAACGTTTTGGTGATGAACGTCGCACAGAATTAATGGTTGGTGAAGTGTTAAGTATTGAAGATGAAGACTTAATCGAAGAAGAAAATGTTGTGGTTACATTGACTCATAACGGCTATATTAAGCGACTTCCAACAAGTGATTTCAAGGCCCAAAATCGTGGTGGTCGTGGAGTTCAAGGGATGGGAGTTCATGATGATGACTTCATCGAACACTTATTAACTACTTCAACTCATGATGAATTACTTTTCTTTACAAATACAGGAAAAGTATATCGCATGAAAGGTTATGAAATTCCTGAATATGGCCGCACAGCTAAAGGAATTCCAATGATAAACCTTTTGGATATTTCTGGTGATGAAAAGATTCAAACAGTTATTAATGTGCCAGCAGCTAAGGTTCAAGAAGCGCAAGATAAAGAAATGTATCTCTTCTTTATTACACGCCAAGGGGTTGTAAAACGCACTGCAGTTTCTGAATTCGGCAATATCCGTAAAAATGGTTTGAAAGCTGTAACTTTACATGAGGATGATGAGTTAATTAATGTTTTAGCAACTGATAATACAAAGAATATTATTATTGCAACGCATCAAGGTTACGCAGTTTCATTTGCAGAAACTGACATCCGTTCAATGGGACGTTCAGCTGCTGGGGTCCGTGGGGTTCGCTTACGTGAAAATGATTACGTTGTCGGCTCAGCAATTCTCGAAGCAGATGATCAAGTCTTTGTTATTTCAGAAAAAGGTTACGGTAAAAAGACTCTAGCAAGTGAATATCCAATTAAGGGTCGTGGTGGTAAAGGTATTAAAACATCAAACATCACAGAAAAAAATGGACCACTTGCAGGAATGACAACCGTAACTGGTAACGAAGATATTATGGTGATTACCAATAAAGGGGTAATGATTCGTTTTGGAGCTGATAAAGTTTCTCAAACTGGTCGCGCAACTTTAGGGGTACGCTTAATTAATCTAGATGATGACTCAATTGTTTCAACAATGACTAAAGTTGAAAAAGAAGAAACACAAACAGAGGAAAATTCGGAAGCACAAGCAGTATCAAATCAAGTAACCGATGCTAATAAGCCAAAAGATGTTACTCGTTTATTAGATGCAGCTCAAGCAGATCAAGAATAAAGAATATAAAGTAACGGGAAAATTTAAGATTTCTCGTTATTTTTTTTATGTTAATTTATTTTTTTGCGTATATTATTTTATGTAAGGTAATTCAGGAATATTCTTGCACAAATATTATTTTAATGATATAATTTCAAGTTGTGAGTACAAATAAGTACCACAGAAAAAAATCCTTGTTCTCTGTTTTATAGAGAACAGAGAACCATTAAGTCCATAAGGAGGTGCAAACAGCATGACAAATTACGAAATTACTTACATCATCAACCCATCACTTGATGAAGCTGCTAAAACAGCTTTAGTTGAACGTTTTGACAACGTTTTAACTAACGATGGTGCACAAATCGTAGACTCAAAAGACTGGTCTAAGCGTCGTTTTGCATACGAAATTGGTGGTTTTAGCGAAGGTGTATACCACATCGTTAACATCAAGGCTGAAAATGCAGATGCAATCAACGAATTTGACCGTCTTGCAAAGATCAATGAAGGTATCTTACGCCACATGATCGTAAAACGCGAAGACTAATATTTAACTAAAACTTTTAAAAGGAGGACGTTACTTTGATTAATAGAACTGTCTTAGTAGGACGTTTAACAAGAGATCCTGAATTACGTTATACACAAAGCGGTGCAGCAGTTGTTTCGTTTACAGTTGCAGTAAATCGTCAGTTCACTAACCAACAAGGAGAACGTGAAGCTGACTTTATTAACTGTGTGATGTGGCGTAAACCAGCAGAGAATTTTGCTAACTTTACTCATAAAGGTTCAATGGTTGGTATCGATGGTCGTTTACAAACACGTTCATATGAAAATCAACAAGGACAACGAGTTTATGTAACAGAAGTTGTTGCTGATAACTTCTCATTGTTAGAATCTCGTGCTGAATCAGATCGCTACCGTGAACAACACGGACAAGGTAATATTGCTCCTTCAGGTCAATCATCATTCGATAGCAATCCATTTGGTTCAAGTTCACAAGCTGGATTTAATAATGGTAATGCTTTTGGTGGGGATACTCAAAGTACTCCTGCTAATAATCAAGCAGATGCTACAGTTGATCCATTCAGTAATAATGGTGGCGCTGATATTGATATTTCAGATGATGACCTACCATTCTAATTAATAGGGAGGGAATACCATGGCACAACAACGTCGAGGTGGCCGCCGTCGCCGTAAGGTTGACTTTATCGCAGCTAACCACATTGAATACATCGATTACAAGGATACTGATTTATTACGTCGTTTCATTTCAGAACGCGGTAAGATTTTACCACGTCGTGTAACAGGTACAAGCGCAAAGAACCAACGTAAATTAACTGTTGCTATCAAGCGCGCACGTATTATGGGATTATTACCATTCGTTGCTGAAGACTAATCAGTTTTTAAAAGGTTGAGGAAATTTTTATTTCTTCAACCTTTTTTTATTATTTTGTAACATTAAAGAAAAAGAATGTAGAGTAGTGTTTCATTTATTTAACGTTTTATTTAAAAAGACCTTTTGAATATTTTCTTATAGTAAACTTATTAATGGATTAAAGATTATAAAGAATACGATAAGGGGAAATAAGGTTGAAAATAAAAAATAAACTTTGGATTATAGGAATAACACTGTTAGGGACGTTAGGACTTTTTCAAGAAAACATAAAGGCAAACGAAGTGGCTAATTCACCTTTTCCTAATGTTAGTGTTGAAGATATTCAAGTTTCCTCCGGGATGGGATGGCGCAGTCTTGATGATATTCAATATCATCAGGGATGGGATTTGCCGCAAGCAAAAGGTACACCAGTATTAACCATTGGAGCGGGAAAAGTAGTCTATGCTGGCTTTATTTCAGGACATGGAAATATTGTAATTGTGTATGATGAAGCTTCAGATACAGCGACATATTATCAGCATTTATCGGAAATTAAAGTAAGTAAAGATACTGAAGTCAAAGTCGGACAAGAAGTTGGGACTGTTGGGGGAACCGGCGAATCTCCTGATTATGACAGTTTTGCGCCTCATTTGCATATTGGAATGTACAAAAATGCAGGTGAATACGTGAATAATGACTACCCCTTACCACCACTACCTAAAGACTCAAAAGAAGCGGCTACAACAGATTATTTAGACCCAGCACAATTATTTGGTTGTGATAGTCATTCAAGTGAATGGGTGAATCAACTAACAAATATGTATGGGACAGATACGAACCGTCCGGATACTATTAAAGACGGGACTACAACAGTAACTGTAGGAGACGCACAAAATAAAAGTTAGAAAAAAGCTTCACTGTTTCAGTGAGGCTTTTTAAACTTGAGTCGATAAGGTTTAAAGTGCTATAATCTTAGTGTTACTGTACAAATTGATTAAGTTTTTTTAAAGGTCAAATTTTACAGCACTAATATGTTATCATATACAAATGATACCTCCAAATTTTGGAGAAATTTAATGAATAGATAAGGGGATTAATTATGTGTGGATTTGTCGGTTATGTTAACCAAACAGACGTTCAAGATGACGTAATTGTCAACATGGCTAATCGTATTCGTCACCGTGGACCAGATGATGAAGCCTTTTTCCGTGATGAAAATGTTTCGATGGGATTCCGTCGTTTATCAATCATTGACTTGGCTCATGGGAGACAACCAATGTACAACCAAGATCAAACAAAAGTATTGACTTTTAACGGTGAAATTTACAACTATCAAGAAATCAGAAAAGAACTTCAAGATTTAGGATATGAATTTAAAACAGATGTTGATTCAGAAGTTTTAATTCATGGTTATGATGCTTGGGGTCCTGAATTATTACAAAAAACTCGTGGGATGTATGCTTTTGCCATCTATGATAAGGCAACTAACGAAGTATTCATGGCACGTGATCACTTTGGGATTAAGCCATTATACTACTATGATGATGGAAAAACTTTCCTTTGGGCCTCTGAAATTAAAGGTTTCTTAGATCACCCAAATTTTGTGAAAGAATTTAATGAAGAATTATTACCAATTCACTTAAGTTTTGAATTCATTCCATCTAAAGAAACAATGTTTAAGAATGTCTACAAGGTTATGCCAGGACAATACTTAATTCATAAGAATGGTAAAACTGAAGTACATCAATACTACAAGTTTAACTATGATGAAATTGACAACTCACAAACAGTTGAAGAAGATGCCCAAAAAATTCGTGAAATTGTTCGTGAATCAGTTGGTTCACATATGGTAGCGGATGTTGAAGTTGGTAGCTTCTTATCTAGTGGAGTTGACTCATCATACGTATTCAATGAAGCATCAAAGATTAAACAAGACGATATTCAATCATTTACTTTAGGTTATGACAGATCTAAATACAGTGAAATTGATTGGGCACATGACTTTGCGGAAGGTATTGGTCAAAAGAATACTCCAATCAAGATTGATGCCGATGATTACTTTGGTATTTTACCAACAATTATGTATTACATGGACGAACCAATGTCTAACCCTTCAGCAATGCAATTATACTTCCTTTCAAAAGGAACACGTGAACACGTAAAAGTTGCTTTATCTGGTGAAGGTGCTGATGAATTCTTTGGTGGATATAACACATATTTAGAAGCAGGTCCATTTGAACGCTACCAAAAATTCGTTCCAGGATTTATTCGAAAAGGCTTGGCCGGAGCAGTTAAGAACATGCCTCGTTTCCACGGTAAACGTTTCTTAACGCGTGGCGCTCAACCATTAAGCGAAAGATATTATCGTGTTAACTATGTATATGACTACAATGAACGTGAAAAAATCTTGAAAAACAAGAGCTTAAACGTTGATACAGGAGCATATACAAAGCACATCTTTGATGAAGTTAAAGACAAAGATGAAATGACACAAATGCAATACTTCGACATTAATACATGGTTACCTTTCGATATTTTACAAAAAGCTGACCGTATGAGTATGGCAAACTCACTTGAAGTACGTACACCATTAGTTGACCGTGAAGTCGCTAAATTCGCTGCAACAATGCCAATCAAGACTCGTATTCAAGGAACAACTACTAAGGTATCATTACGTAAAGCTGCTCAAGCAGAATTGCCAGAAAAGGTTGCTCAAAAAGAAAAATTAGGTTTCCCATCACCTGTTGCTCAATGGATGAAAGAACCTAAATTTAAGAAAATGATTGAAGATGCATTTACATCAGATGTTGCGAAGAAATTCTTTGATACAGATGCATTATTAGAAATTTTCCAAGAACACTTAAACGGAAAATCAAGTATGCAAAAGATTTTTACAATCTACACATTTATTTTATGGTATCAAATATACTTCCCAGAAGATTGTGAAAATGATATTCGTGATCAAATTCAATACAACGAAGTAAAAGCTCACCAAGGTGAATAATTACCGTTAAAGGCTGGAATTAATTTTCCAGCCTTTTTTAGTAAATATGCGCAAATACCAGGGGTAATGTATAATTGAAATAAAATATAAATCAGGATAGGTAGGAAAAATGGAGTTAAAAGTTACAACTAAAGCAGCCCAAAAGTTAAGCCAACAAATGCATTTAAAAAATGGTGATCGAGTAAAAATTTTCACCAAAATATACGGGGGCATCCCGACCGTATTTCCTAGTTACTTTTTAGGAATTGTTATCGATAATGAAGATAAGGCGGAAAAGTATTGTCAGGTTGAAGGGATTGAATTTTATGTAACGCAAGAAGATGAATGGATATTAGATGATTATGATTTAAAAGTAATCCTTAATAACGATGAAGTAGAATATCATTTTGTCGATCCAAACAATCCAGATGTAACCAGTGGGACTTCGAAGTAATTAAAAGTAAAGTTTTTCTTAGGACTTTATTGAAGGATATTTCTTTTTTGATGAAAACATGAAATAATAGAAAGTGAGACAATTTTAAAGAGTTAGAAGGTGCAAAAGCTGATGGCACTAAACATCATTGAAGCTTTAACTTTATTAAAAGAGCATAATCTTTTGGTTGAAGTTGTAAATAACCAATCATTAACTTTTGGAAAGGTTACGTATGATTCACGAAAGGTTAGTTCTGATACCCTATTTTTTTGCAAAGGGAATTTTAAACCGGAATATCTTGTATCTGCGGTAAAACAAGGCGCAACTGCCTATGTAGCGGAAAAAAATTATGAACAACAAACTAATATTACGGGAATTATTGTAAAAAACGTCCAAGAAGCAATGGCGCTTATTGGAGCGGCATTTTACGATTATCCTCAAAATGAATTATTTATTGTTGCATATACTGGAACTAAAGGAAAAACAACCTCTGCATATTTTGCAGAACATATCCTAAGAAGATCAACGCACAATAAAGTTGCGTTATTTTCAACCATTGATCGTGTCTTAGGAAATGAACCAACCCAAAGATTTAAATCTGATTTAACGACCCCTGAATCTTTGGATTTATTCCATGATATGCGCCAAGCTGTAAATAATGGGATGACACACTTAGTGATGGAAGTTTCATCGCAAGCTTATAAGCGTCAAAGGGTTTATGGCTTGAAGTTTGATGTGGGAATTTTCTTGAACATTACTACCGATCATATTGGAAGAAATGAACATCCAACTTTTGAAGACTATTTATTCTGTAAAGAACAGTTATTAGTTAATTCAAAATCCGTTATCATTAACGGTGAGACTGATTACTTTGATGATGTGTATTACACTGCCAAAGCTACGAGTCAGCCTGAAAATATCTTTGTATTTGCGAGAAAAGGTGCAAAGGTTAATGTACCATTAGATTTTGAATATCGTAATGAGCTAGAAGATTTACATCGAAGTGATTTTTCTCTTCAAGCTGTATCAAGCAAAGCCAAGAATTTAGCGTTAGATGGAAAATATGAATCCAGTGTTCCTGGAGATTACAATGAAGGTAACGCCGTAAGTGCAATTATTGCTTCTGCTTTAGGGGGAGCAAAATGTGCTGATGCAAAAGAGGAATTGCAAAAAGTCCATATTCCAGGAAGAATGGAAACAATTAAAACTAAAAATAATGGGACCATTTATGTTGATTATGCCCATAATTATGCAAGTTTAAAGGCGTTATTCTCATTTTTACGTAATCAAACCCATGCAGGAAAAGTAATTGCAGTGGTTGGTTGTCCTGGAGATAAAGGGATTTCTCGGCGTCCAGGATTTGGAAAGGCATTAAACGAAGAAGTAAACCATGTCTTTTTAACCACGGACGATCCAGGATTTGAAGATCCAATGAAAATTGCGCAAGAAATTGATAGTTATATTAATCATGAGCGCGTTGAAGTGGAATATGAAATGGATCGACAAAAAGCAATCGAAAAAGCGATTAAAATGAGTAATAATGACGATATTGTGGTTCTTGCCGGTAAAGGGGAAGATCCATATCAAAAGGTGAAAGGAATTGACGTTCCTTATCCATCAGATGTTAATGTAGCAAAAAGAATTGTGGAGGAATTATAAAGATGAATGCACCAGCATTTACACCAATTTTATTAGGAAGTGACTTTAACGTTTATGGGATGGCACGCTCTTTTTATGAGTTATACCATCAACCAGTTAAAGCATTTGCTCAAGTTGAATTAGCCCCAACACGTTTTACTAAAGTGGTAGACGTTGAATTAATTGACGGTTTTGCCGAAGATCCTGTTTGGATTGAAGAAATGCGTAAGATTAAAGAACGTTATCGTAATCATGAAGAACCAGTAATTTTAATTGGTTGTGGGGATGGATACGCTGAACTTATTTCAAAACACAAAGATGAGTTATCAGATGTTTTTGTATGTCCTTACGTTGATTACGACTTATTGAAGAGTTTAAACAACAAGGAACGTTTCTATGAAATGTGTGACAAATATGATTTACCATATCCAAAAACACACGTGATTACTAAAGAAATGCACGAAAATCTTGATACATTAGAACAACCATTTGATTATCCAGTAGCTTTAAAGCCTGCTAATAGTGTTGAATGGTTAGATGTTCACTTTGAAGGCCGTAAGAAAGCTTTTCGTATTAAAGACGAAGCTGAATTTAAGTATGTAGTTGATCAAGCATATAAGAATGGTTATACTTCAGACTTTATCTTACAAGACTTCATCCCTGGTGATGACAGTAATATGCGCGTTTTAAATGCATATGTTGACCGTAATCATAACGTTAAAATGATGTGTATGGGTCACCCATTACTTGAAGATCCGGCTCCATCTGCAATCGGAAATTATGTCGCAATCTTACCAGAGTTTAATCAAGATATTTATGACCGTATTAAGAATTTCTTGGAAGCAATTAACTTTACTGGTTATGCTAACTTTGATATGAAATACGATAGTCGTGATAACACTTATAAGTTATTTGAAATTAACCTTCGCCAAGGTAGAAGTTCATTTTTCGTAACTTTAGATGGCTACAATTTAGCTAGCTGGGTAGTTCGTGACTATGTTTTAGATGATTTAAAAGATCAAGATACAGTTTATGGAAACAAAGACAAAGAAAATCACGCTTTATGGCTTGGAGTTCCGGTGAAGGTCTTCAAGAAATATGCGCGTGATAATGAAGATAAAAAATATGCACTTGAATTAATTAAGCAAGGTCGTTATGGGACAACTTTTGAATATTCAAAAGATATGAACTTTAAACGTTGGTTATTAATTAAGTGGATGAATCACAATTATGTGAAGAATTTTGATCGTTACTTCAAAGAAAATAAAGGATGATGAAATCGTGAAGAACTTTTTTACAATTATTGGTGGCATGGGAACCATGGCAACTGAAAGTTATATTCATCAATTAAATTTACGTACGCCGGCTAAAAAGGATCAAGATTATTTAAATTATATTTTGGTTAATCATGCAACAATGCCTGATCGGACCGCTTATATTTTAAATCATAGCCAACCTAGCCCTAAGGAACCTTTAATCGAAGATTTTAAGCAACAAGCAGCCTTAAAACCTGATTTTTTCACGCTTCCATGTAATACAGCGCATTATTTTTATGATGCATTACAAGAAGCGGTCGATGTGCCGATTCTACACATGCCTCGTTTAGCAGTGCAAGAAATTAAACATAAGTTTCCAAATGCAAAAAAAGTTGGTATTATCGCAACACAAGGGACTTTGTATGATGGTGTTTATGATAAAGAAATTCTTGATGCGGGATATGAATTGGTAAAACCATCAAAGGAAATTGAAGCAATGACGATGGAATTGATTTATGATGATATTAAAGAACAAGATATCGTTGATGCGAAATTATATCGCCAAACTGTGCTTGATATGTTAGAAAAAATGGATTGTGACGTGGTTATCTTAGGTTGTACTGAATTATCATTGGCACAAGAAAGAGAACCAATTGAAGATTTACCTATTATCGATAGTCAATCAATTTTAGTTGATAAAACAATTGAATTGGCCTTGGAAAATCGAAAAAATTAAATGAAAAACCGAAAGAAATTTCGGTTTTTTTAATTTTCTGAGTCAAATTATATCTATACTATCCTAAAAATTTATAATTATCCAAAAAAGAAAGTGTTTACATCTTGATTTATTTCGTATTTTAGGTAAAATATATATTGTCGTTTAAAATGAAAGCGGTATATAAGAGAGACTATGAGGTGGAAAAATTGAATATTCTTATTGCTTTAATTCCCGCTATTGGTTGGGGGATTTTCCCACTTATTGCTAGCAAGACTGGCGGTAATCCAAGTAACCAAATTTTGGGAACAGGTTTAGGTGCAACTTTAGTTGGATTGTTGGTATTTATTTTTACAAAACCAGCAATGGACATGCAAAGTTTCATCATTGCATTTATTGCAGGTGCATTATGGACAATTGGTCAATTAGGTCAATTTGTTTCAATGCGTCCAGAACGTATGGGTGTTACAACTACAATGCCTATTTCAACAGGTTTACAATTAGTTGGTAACTCAATTATCGGGATGTTATTTTTGGGTGACTGGAAAGGTGTCCAAGCTAAAACATTAGGTATCATTGCTTTAGCAATCGTTGTTTTAGGGGTTATTTTAACAGCAAAAACAGACGATCGTGATGGTGGTACAGCTTCAGTTAAAGATGTGTTATTCCTTGGAGTAACAACAATTGGTTACTGGGTATATAGTTCATTCCCTAACTTACCACAAGTTAAGGAAGTATCACCACAATCATTATTCTTACCTGAAACTTTAGGGATTTTATGTGGTGCTTCATTATATGTGTTATTCTCAAAACAAGCTAAGGAATTTTCTGCTAAATCAACTTGGTTAGGTATGATTCCTGGTGCTGCTTGGGGAATTGCAGCTTATGCATACATCTTCTCAGCACAAGCAAACGGATCAACTACTGCCTTTATCTTTACACAATTATGTGTATTGATTTCAACAATCGGTGGTATGGTATTCTTACACGAAAAGAAAACTGCAACAGAATTGAAATTTACAATCGCTGGTTTAGCACTTATCGTTATCGGTAGTGTAATGACTGGTTTTATCTAAACATTATTAAATCTAAGCTCGTTTATACGGGCTTAGATTTTTTTGTTATAATAGGGATATTATAATCAATATTTGGGGGATTAAAAATGAGTAATAAGATGACCATGGAAGCATATAAATCATCCTTGTTGAGTCATCATCATATGCCAATACCATGGCATAACTTTACAAGTGATCAAGAAAAATCAGCTAAAACAGCATCATTAAAAGAAAAAGCAACTTTAGTTGGAAGAGTTGGATTGATGTTGCTATCTTATGGAACGGGAGCTTGGCGTGTACGAAAATCAATGAATGAGATTGCCCGTGAATTTGACCTAGCATGTTCTGCCGATGTGGGATTATTATCCTTGGAATATACATGTATTGATAAGCAAGGAAATAGTTATACTCAAGCTTTGGCACTCGGGTCAACGGGGGTTAATACGGATAAATTGGCGGAAATGGAACAATTGGTTGATGACTTCAAAAATGGCGGCTCGGCAGTTTCGATTGAAAGAATCCATAATATATTAGATGAAATTCAAAAAAAATCAGGGAATTACTCCGCAACCCTTGTTGGATTTGCAGCCGCATTTGCATGTAGCGCCTTTGTATTTTTACTTGGTGGAGGTCCGATTGAAATGCTTGGTTCCTTTGTTGGGGCCGGAATTGGGAATTTTATCCGCAAAAAAATGCTTGAAAAGAAATTAACCTTATTCGCTTGCATTGCGGTGAGTGTGGCTTGTGCGTGCCTATCATATACGTTGGTCTTTCGCGCATTAGAAATAGCATTTCATATTTCATCACAACACCAAGCCGGCTATATCGGGGCAATGTTGTTTGTCATCCCGGGATTTCCCTTTATTACTAGTGGATTAGATATTGCTAAATCCGATATGCGTTCAGGACTAGAACGCTTAGCGCATGCGATTACGATTATTGGCGTTGCTACGCTAGTCGGTTGGGTGGTTGCTTTAATTGTTAATTTGACTCCAGAAAATTTTGTACCCCAAAATTTAAGTTTAGGGTTAATGATTATTTTACGTTTACTAGCAAGTTTTGTGGGGGTATTTGGATTTTCAATGATGTTTAATAGTACCGTTAAGATGGCGATGATTGCTGGATTTATCGGAGCAATTGCTAATACGGTGCGCTTGGAATTGGTTGATTTAACTAATATTCCTGCCGGAGCTGCAGCGTTTATTGGTGCTTTTATTGCCGGAATACTCGCGGAATTTGGTAAAGGTTATCCGCGTATTTCATTGACAGTCCCTGCGATTGTAATCATGGTTCCGGGATTATACATGTATCGTGCGGTATATAACATCGGAATGACTTCTTTAAGTGATGGAAGTTTATGGTTAACAAAAGCGGCATTAATAGTAATGTTTTTACCATTGGGATTAATTGCAGCGCGAATCCTTACAGATAAAAAATGGCGGCATTGTGATTAAGGAAGGTGACTTAAATGTTAGTCGTAAAACCAATTAAGACTAAGTCTTCGGATTTTAAGGCAATTAAACGCGTATATGAGGAAGTTTTCCCTAAAGTGGAACAATTACCCCTCTGGTTTTTAAAAATGCGTGCTAATCAAAATAAAGCGGAATTTTGCAGTCTTTATCACAATGATCAATGGGTAGGGTTCTTTTATACGGTTTTAAGTAAAAAAATCGCGTATGTGTTTTTCTTAGCGATTGATCCAAAATTTCAAGCAAAAGGCTTTGGCAGTCAAGCACTTACAGCGATTAAAGAACGTTATGCTGATCGAATTATCGGTTTAAGTGCGGAACGACCAGGAAAATTGGCCCCCAATAATGAACAAAGAATTCGCCGACAAAAATTCTATGCACGAAATGGCTTTACCAAGTCAGGTTTTATTAGTATTGAAAAAGGCGGCGTAAATTATGATTTCTTGAGTCCAAATGAAAAGGTGAAGGCGCAGTTGTATCCAGAATTGATGCATCGCTTTATGAAGGGGCGTCAAGCTTATTATTTACCGATAAAAGTAAAAGAAGTTAATGAATAAAAGAAAAACTAGAGCAAAATTTGAGCTCTAGTTTTTTATTTAGCAAATTTTAAAATTCGTGGAGTAATTAAGCAAATTACCAAAATTTTGATAATTCCGGGAATGATAAAGGGGATGATGCCTACGCTAATAGCGGTTGTTAAGGATAATTTAGATAAAAACATCATCCAAAGACCACCAAATACTAATTGGACTGTTGCGCCTAAAAGGTTAGTTAAAAAAATGGTGATAGGGGTAGGTTTAAAAAAACGTAAACTACCAGCAGTAATAATAACATATAGGAAAAAGCCCACAAGATATCCGCCAACAGGACTATAAAAAACGCCGATTCCCGCTTTGAAATTGGAAAAAACTGGTAAACCAACTAATCCCATAAGTAGATAAGTCAAGATTACAAGCAACGCGTTTTTTAAAGGTAAAATAGTTGCGATTATCCCTACCGCTAAAGTTTGGAGGGTAAAAGGAATTATTGGGAGTGGAATTGTTAGTTGAGAACAAATAATTAAGAGCGCAAGTAAGATTGCGGACTGAGTTAATTTATTGGTTGAATAAGACATATGTAACCTCTTATTAATTTATAATTAGATTTAGTCTAAGTTTAGAATTCTCTACTTACATTGTCAACTAAATTTTCTAAAAAGGTTAACAATGATAGCAAAAAAAGAAGGAATGAAATGTCATCCCTTCTTGGAGTATTAATTAGTAAATAACAACTGGTTCGTTTTCAGTAATGTTGTCGTAAACCATATTTACTTGTGATGGACGAATGTTGATACATCCGTGTGATCCATTACTTAAGTATGCGGTTGAACTCCAGTTTGAACGCCAACTTGCATCGTGGAATCCACAACCATCAAGTGTAAATGGAGCCCAACGACTTACAGGACTTGCATAAGCACTGTTATCAGCGTTACGACCACGTAAAACCGTATTTGTTTGCTTGTACATTACATAGTAAAGACCTTTTGGTGTGTTGTAGTAACCATCATTAGTCCCAGAAACAATATTGATAGAAGCGACTTGTTTACCGTTACGATATACCCAAACATGTTGTTGTGCCAACGAAATTTCAACATAGTTGTCACCGATACCGTTGTTTGATGTAACGGAATAGCCAGTTCCTTTAGTGTTGTAACCTTCACCATAAGTGTCGTCTTTGGCATCGACACTAGATTTCTTTTCTTTAAAAGCAGTTGTGATTGTTTTAGCGGCTTTCTTTTCACTCAAAGCCCAACCGTAGGATCCTTTTTCTAAGGTAATGTTATTTCCATTTGTTGTATGGAATTTTAAGTTTTTGTTTAGAGTTCCTTGTGCTTTGTTAATAGCAGCGATTTTTTTATTTAACTTTTCAGTATTAAAGCTAAATTTACCATCTTTAATAGTTGCTGAATTAATTACATCAGCAGCTGCTAATTGGTAAGTCTTATCTTGAACTTTGTAATCAATTTTTTGTTTAGAAAGTTCACTTAACTTAGCCTTATCAGTTGCGATTTTTTTACTATCAGCACTTAATGGTTGAACATACGCAGTAGATAATTTGATTTGGTTGTCGTTTAATTGAGAATCATATTCCTTCATGATTTTATCAATATCATATAAATTTCCTTTTTTAGCGTTAACAACACTCACTTTACCATCTTTTAATTGGGCATAAGCATCAACTGGAGCAGTGCGTGTTTCATTAGCACTGGCTAATTTAGCTTGAACGGCATTTTTAAGCGTTGTTTTACGATAGTTATTTTCATTTGTGCCATTAATTTGGTAGTTGATATCCTTTGAACTTGGAAAGAAGCTAAATTGTTTTGAAAATACTTGTTTAACATCTGTTTCAGATACTTGACTTGCCTCTGATACTTTTTCTTGTCCTTTAAAGATAAGTTTGTTATCCAAGTAAACAGAGTTGTTTAATGGAGTACTTTGGACTTTTTGTGTTGCTTTTTTTACTGAAAGTCCGCCGACGTTTACCCCATTAATTTGTACATTTTTATTAAAATGTGTATTTTGGTAAAAATATGATCCACCACACGCTAATAAGATGGCACCAATTCCTGCGACAGACCATGTCATTGTTTTGTTAATTGTAATCACCCCAAAAAATTATTAATTTTAATTTTCATAAATATAATTCTCATTTCTTTAATAACTATAATCGAAAAAAAGCGAAAAAACAATAAAAATCGCTTATTTAAAGTAAATATTTCGATAAATATTGAACACTAATAAATTGATTTAAACTTGACCAATAAGAATATTAGGATAAAGTAGATATAAAAGGATAAAAGGGAGGAGATAACTAGTGAAAAAAAGACAAATAAATGCTTTAACCCTGGCATTATTACTAGCGAATATTATGGCTGGCTTAGATGGAACAATTATCAATACCGCTTTACCAGCAATAATCGCTGATTTAAAGGGAATTGAATATATGGGCTGGAGCATTGCCTTATTCTTATTTGGAATGTCAGTTTCAACGCCACTTTGGAGTAAGTTTGGTGAAAAAATGGGGAACAAATTCGCCTTCAATGCGTCCTTATTACTGTTTGTAATTAGTTCAGCCTTAGGTGGTTTAGCAAAGAGTATGCCTTTTTTTGTATTTGCGCGTGGCTTAATGGGGATTGGTGCCGGAGGAATGGGAGCTCTTCCTTATATTATGTTGGGTTATGTATTTACCAATATTAAGCAACGAACGAAAGTCTTAGGCTATTTAGCCGGGGGCTTTAGTGCAGCGGCGATTGCTGGTCCCATAATCGGGGGTTGGATTGTTGATACATTTTCTTGGAAATGGGTATTTTATATCAATATTCCAATTGGCTTGGCGTCAATGTTATTAATTGGATTATTTTATCAAGAACAACGCCAGTTAGATAAAGGTCCGTTTGATTTATTAGGATCAATTTTCTTAGTCGTTGGTTTGAGTATGATTTTATTTGCCTTACAGATGTTGGGATTAATGAACAACTGGGTATTATTAGTTGTATTTATCCTTGGAATCATTATTATGACCGCATTCGTAAGGTATGAGATTAAACAAAAAGATCCATTAATTAATATGGAATTATTTAAAAATAAAACTTTAGTTGGGGATTATATATTGTTCTCTTTAGCTTGGGGAGCTTTTATTGGAATTAATATCTATCTTCCAATGTGGGCTCAAGGCTTATTAGGTGTAAGTGCCCTTATTGGGGGGATGGCATTGATTCCTAACTCGATTACAGATTTAATCGGCGCCCAGGTAGTATCTTTTTTCCAAGCACGGTGGAAAAACTATCAGTTATTGGTGCTAGGAATTACATGTATCGGCATTTCAATTTTTGGATTAATGTTGACAAGCGTTAATATTTCTTATCCGATGTTGATGTTCTTAGGAGCTTTTTCTGGATTTGGAGTCGGTTTTATTTTTGTTTTGCTTCAAGTTAAGGTTCAAATTGATGTTGACCAAAACGATATGGCAGTTGCAACATCATTAAGTTATTTAATTCGAATCTTAGCCCAAACATTTATGTCAGCAATTTATGGAGTCGTGATGAATTTATCATTGATGCATATCATTAAACAAAGTGGCGGTAAAGTAACTTTAGAAATGATGAATAAATTAAGTGATGCACAAGCCGTTGGATCATTACCGCAAAAATTATTGCCCCAAATGCGGACATATCTGCATTTTGGATTGCATAACATTATGTTAACCGCCTTAGTTTTAATTGTTTTAGCTTATATTACGAATTATTACTTCAATAAAAAATCAAAATAATTATGGAAACGCCATTTGTGATTACGTGAAAATCATAGATGGCTTTTTTGATTTTAAGAAAAAACCAAGATTTTTTTTACAAGAATTTAGAAAGGATACGATAAGATAGGGTAATAGTGAAAATGCTTACAAAAAAGAGGTGTAATTTCGTGGAAAAGTGGAAAAAACAAATAATGGTAGGGGTTTTTATTTTACAGGCTTTAATGGGAATAATTGGTTTTATGCTCCGTTTTTGTCCGCAGGGGCAAATAAGTCAGTGGTTATTTAGATATTTTATGTCGCCGATCGGGCATATAAATGTCTTTTTTGTAGTAATCTATTTTATATTAACGAGTATTTTTTCAATTTGGATTGTATCCATGACGCCGACGGTTGCTGAATCAATGATTGTGCATCAAGGAAAAAATTTGCGTGTCCGCGTGGACAAGACAATGGTTGAGGATTCTTTGAAACAACAATTATATGAAAATTCAGGGTTAGATAGCTTCGATGTTGAAGTTAAAGTTATTCCAAATTGCGCAAAAGCAAATGTAAAAATTAAAGGAGTCTGCGCGCAAAACATGCCTGTGTATAAAGTCAAAGATAAAATTGATAGAAAAATCGAAGGGCATTTAAAAACAACTTTAGGAATCGCTTTGGGAAACTTAGAAGTAAGTGTTAAACCATTTCCTAGCTAAAAAAAGCTCGCCAAAAGGCGAGCTTTTTTTTATTTAACATTAACTTCTTTAAAGTTATATTGGATACCTGCGGTGTTGTATACAAGTCCCTTAACATTTTTATTCATCATTGTAGCTTGTGATAATTGATACAATGGCACGACACCTTGGTTTTGGCTTAAGACTTTAGAAGCTTGAACCATATCATCCCAACGCTTAGCAGGATTACCGGCATCAGTTGTTTTAGAAGCTTTAATTAATTTATCATATTCTTCGTTGCTCCACTTACCGTAGTTTTGAGCATTATCTGAAGTAAATAAATCTAAGAAACTGATTGGATCTGAGAAGTCTGCCCCCCAACCTGAAAGGATTAAATCAAATTTACCTTCTTGAGCACGAGAGATACGATTCTTCATTGGAACATTGAGAACTTTTACTTTAAGACCTTTAAGGTTAGTTTGAAGTTGACTTTGAAGATATTCTGTTACGTTTTTAGCAACATCAGTATCGTCGCCAACTAAAGTAATTGATGGGTTTTTAACCCCAGCTTCTTTAAGACCCTCTACCCAGAGTTTTTGGGCTTTTTTGGCATCGTAAGAAACGCCTTCTTTTGTCTTAGCAGCATCAGCGAAATCCTTACCATCATATTTCATTAAGCCTTTAGAAACAATTCCTTCTGGAGCAAGAGAACCATTTCCTAAAACGTGATCAACCAATTGTTTTCTGTTTACTGCATAAGAAACAGCTTGGCGAACTTTTTCATTCTTAAAGAGTTTGTTATTTTCGTTTAATTCAAGGTAGTTCATGCGACCTTGTTCTCGTGAAACAAATTCAGGTTTGTTCTTAAGTTGTTTTGCTTGTTCTGAGTTTAGGTAAGTTGAATCAAGCTTTCCACTTTGGAAAAGATTGTATGAAGTTGAAGTACTCTTGTTAACTTGGAAGTTAGCTTCACTTAACTTAACATTTTTCTTATCCCAGTATGATTTATTTTTAACAAGTTTCCAACTTAAGTTTGAGCCATTCCAGTCCTTTAATTGGAAAGGACCATTGTAAACTGTATATTTTGCTTGAGTACCGTATTTCTTACCATACTTCTTAACAGCATTTTCATTTTGAGGGAAGAAGATAGTGAATCCCATTAATTTTTTAAAATAAGGGACTTGATGTTCAAGACTAACAACTAACTTGTAATCACCATCTGCTTTAACCCCTAGTTCAGAGAGGGGCTTTTCTCCTTTATTAACAGCTTCGGCATTTTTAACTCCATTAAATAAATATGCATATTCGGAACCAGTCTTAGGATTAACTGTTCGTTGCCATGAATAAACAAAGTCTTTGGCAGTCACAGGATCACCGTTTGACCATTTAGCATTTTTTCGAAGTGTAAAGGTATATGTAAGTCCGTCATCAGATACTTCGGTCTTTTCAGCAATACCTGGAGTCACCTCGCTATTATTTCCTAAACGATAAAGTCCTTCCATGCTACTTCCAAGCATATCAGAACTAACAGTGTCCAAAACTTTTGACACATCTAATGTTTGTAATTCAGTTGGTTCACTCCAGTTTAATACTGAAGAAGCTTGTGCTTTATTTGGGGTAAGGGCAACTAATGAAACACCACTAATCGCTAAAGTCACCCCTGTAAGTACTGATTTCTTTAAGTCCATAACCTTCACATCCTTTCGGTATATAAAATTTATTTAGTTTAACTAACGTTTTATATATTAAATTTCTGATGATAAAAAATCAAGTAAAAATTAAAATGATTTTAATCTAATTTTAATTTTTGGTAGATAGTATTAATTGTTTGTTGATATAAAGGCCTTTAGTTAGGGAAGAAAAATTAAAAAAATTGTAAAAATTTAATTTTAAGTATGAAAAAGAAAAATTTAAAGAAGCCAAAAGGGAGAAAAAATTCGTTACAGTTAATAACGCGTTTCACGTGGAACATGAAAGAAAGGGGAGGGTAACATAGTAGATTTTGTTAGTAAAAACATGATAAAATGGTCAAAGAAATTGAGAAAAAGAGAGGATTTTAATAATGGCATTACCACAATTAGATTTAGATAATGTAAAAGGTCCAGTTGCGACAATTAAAACTAACCATGGAGATATTGTAATTAAGTTATTCCCAGATCAAGCACCTAAAACAGTGGCAAACTTTGTAGGATTAGCTAAGCAAGGATATTATGATTCAGTAATTTTCCACCGTGTAATCAGTGATTTCATGATTCAAGGTGGCGACCCAACAGGAACAGGGATGGGTGGTCAAAGTATCTATGGAGAATCATTTGAAGATGAATTTTCAAATGATTTATTTAATATCCGTGGTGCTTTATCAATGGCTAACGCTGGTCCAAATACGAACGGAAGTCAATTCTTTATCGTTCAAAATCAAAATGTCCCAGCTGATTTAGCAGGCCAAATGGAAGCAGCGGGTTATCCAAAAGATATTATTGAAGCTTACCAAAAGGGTGGTACACCTTGGTAGATCATAGACATACTGTTTTTGGTCAAGTTCAATCAGGAATGAATGTTGTTGATGAAATCGCCAACGTCAAAAAAGATATGGCTGACAAGCCACTTAATGATGTTATGATTGAAGCAGTTGAAATTCAAGACTAGTATAATAGAACAAAGAAAAAGACATGCCACTATAGCATGTCTTTTTTCATGTTAACACAATGTATATAACGGTAATTAATAAGGCAGGAAGCATGTTTGAAACTTTAATTTTTTGATTAAGTAACATGTTAACTCCGATAAGGACAATTAATGAATTTCCAACTAAAGATATAGCATTGAGCATTTTGGTCGTCATTAATGGCTTAATAAAAACTGCCAATAAAGTTATGCCACCTTCGAAAACAAAAATCGGAAGGGCAGCAAAGCTACAACCAATCCCGTAAGTTGTTGCGAATAATAAAACCACAATAAAATCAATTAATGATTTTGTAATTAAAATTGAAGGATCCTGATTGAGTCCGTCTTGAAGACTTCCGACAATCGCCATGGCCCCAACGCAAACAGTTAAAGATGAAAGAATAAAGCCCTCGCTAAATTTTGAATTATTTGTTTTAGAAAATTTTGATTGTAAAAAATTACCAAAATTGATAAATTTTTGATCAATATCAAGTAGTTCTCCAATAATAGTTCCTAAAGAAAGTGAGATAATCAACATTATTTCTCCAGTAGTTGAGATATGATTATTTGAAATAATAAGCATTTTACTTAATGTTCCGGAAATTCCAATAAATATAACTCCAAGACCGATAGCTTTAAGCACTGTGTTTTGGATTTTCGTAGGAATGAGGCGTTGGAAAACATATCCTAAAATTCCGCCCAAAATAACCGCAAATGTATTAATGATTGTTCCAATTCCGACCATGTAATGCCCCTTTTTGATAATTTTGGATATAATTCTACTTTAAAACCGAATATTAATCAAGAAGAGTAGGAAAACGTGGGGAAATAAGTGTATAAGTATTGCAATATATAATATTTAGTGTTAATCTTTAAATGTAGTCAAACTGTAGGAGGTTGTACTTATGTTAAAATTAATTTATAAACAATTTAAAAAAATGAATACAACCACCACCTCAATCACAGCTTAAGGTTGATTGAGGGATTTTGGCATACAAAAAATAGATGTTAATTAGACAAGCTAACCTTAATCAGCACAAACTCGCAGTTGAGTTAAGTTGAGATGGTTGGCTTTTTAATTACAGAAAGGTAGGGACTCTTTTTTTAGCTAACTATTTCAACTATTATAAATAGGTAGCTATGTAAGAAATGGGGATTTTTTATGAAGGAAAAAGAGAATAAAATAAATGGTGGACTGAATCGGACGTTAACATCAGGCCAAATGGAAATGATTGCGCTTGGTGGAACAATTGGGGTTGGATTATTTATGGGTTCAACTTCAACGATTAAATGGACAGGACCATCAGTGTTGCTGGCATATGCGTTTGTAGGAGTATTGCTTTATGCAGTTATGCGTGCCTTAGGGGAAATGATTTACATCACTCCAGGAACCGGTTCGTTTGCTGATTACGCAACAGAGTACATCCATCCGTTAGCTGGATACCTTACAAAATGGAGTAATATTTTCCAATATATTGTTGTGGGGATCAGTGAAGTTATTGCGGTAACAGAGTATTTGAATTACTGGTGGCCCAACTTACCTGATTGGATATCGGGAATTGTTGTAATTGTGATGTTAACCTTAGCTAATTTGGCTTCTGCTAAAGCATATGGAACATTAGAATTTTGGTTTGCAATGATTAAAGTAGTAACAATTGTCTTGATGATTATCCTAGGATTATTAGTTATCTTCTTAGGTTTAGGTAACCACTGGCATCCAATTGGTTTATCAAATCTTTGGTCACACGGTGGATTTTTCACAGGTGGCTTTAAAGGATTTATGTTCTCCCTTTCAATTATTGTTGGTTCATATCAAGGAATTGAATTATTAGGGATTACTGCTGGGGAAGCTAACAATCCCAAACATGCAATTGTGGCTTCAGTTAAGTCAATTGTATGGCGAATTTTAATCTTCTATATTGGGGCAATTTTTGTAATTGTTTCAATTTATCCTTGGAACCAATTAAATGCTGTGGGTTCACCATTCGTGGAAACATTTGCGAAAGTAGGGATTACAGGGGCTGCTGGAATCATTAACTTCGTTGTTTTAACTGCTGCGATGTCAGGTGCTAACTCAGGTATCTACAGTTCAAGTCGGATGTTATTTAAGATGTCAATGGACAAAGAAGTACCTGGTATCTTTGGTAAATTATCAAAGCATGTTGTTCCAAACGTTGCGATTGTAACAATTTCGTTAGGAATTTTAATTGGATTTATTTTAAACGTGATTTTAACAACTGTAAGCAAATCAACAGAAAGCTTATTCGTAATCGTATATAGTTCAAGTGTATTACCTGGATTAGTACCTTGGTTTGTAATTTTAGTTTCAGAGTTACGTTTTAGAAAGCAAAATAAAGACTTGCTAAAAGATCATCCATTCAAGATGCCATTTTTCCCATATGTTAACTATTTAGCAATTATTGCTTTAGTTATCATTGTATTATTTATGTTTATTAATCCAGATACACAAATTTCAGTAACGGTTGGATTAGTATATTTAATTGTTTTATCTATTATTTTTATAGTTAAGAATAAGAAGAAAGTTAAATAATAAAGTGTAAAGGTTTGAGAAATTTCTCAAACCTTTTTTATTTTTAAAAAAAAGTGATATTTTTTTAAAAAAATAAAAAATATATTTTTTATTATAAAAAATTATTAAGATATACCCC
>NZ_BAML01000017.1 GCF_000615845.1 Ligilactobacillus hayakitensis DSM 18933 = JCM 14209 | reverse complement strand
CTTAGAAATTATTTATAGAAATTGGGAGGATGGTGAAGAAGATGAACGAAGAATTGCTTGAAGTAAATAATTTAACTACTTCATTTAAAATTGATGGGCAATATTATCAAGCCATTGATGATCTTTCAATTAACTTAAAGCATGATGAAGTCCTCGCAATTGTAGGGGAATCAGGTTGTGGAAAGTCAACCCTTGCAACAAGTATTATTGGATTACATGATTCTAATTCAACTAAAATGACCGGAAGTATTACATATAAGGGAAAGAATATTTTAAATCTTCCCGATAAGCAAATGGATGATGTCCGCGGTAATGAAATCGGAATGATTTTCCAAGATCCATTGGCTGCCTTAAATCCATTAATGCGAATTGGTGATCAAATTAAAGAAGGTTTAGATATTCATACTGATTTAAATGAAGAACAAAAGCAAGCCCGCGTGTTGGAATTATTAGATCAAGTTGGAATTCCTAATCCTAAGCGTGTGGCGCATCAATTCCCACACCAATTATCCGGGGGGATGAGACAACGTGTAATCATTGCGATTGCGATTGCCTGCAAGCCTGAAGTTATCATCGCCGATGAACCAACAACGGCTTTGGACGTTACGATTCAAGCACAAATTTTAGATTTACTTCACGCAATTCAAGATGAAAATCACGCCGGAATCATCTTAATCACTCACGATTTAGGGGTCGTGGCTGAAACAGCTGATCGTGTGGCAGTGATGTATGCGGGACAAATTGTTGAAATCGGTTCGGTACAACAAATCTTTGAAAATCCAAAGCATCCATATACGCGTTCACTTCTTCGCTCAATGCCTCAAGTTGGCGACGATGATGATTTATACGTTATCGACGGGATGGTGCCATCCTTAAAGCAAATGCCAAAAACAGGTTGTCGTTTTTCTTCTCGTGTCTCTTGGGTTGACCCAGAATCTCACGAAGAAAATCCAACCATGCATGAAGTTGAACCAGGTCACAGCGTACGTTGTACATGTTACCAAACATTCAAATTTAAAGATGAAGTAAAGGAAGGTGAAAGATAATGAGTTTAATTGAAGTTAAGAACTTAAATGTTCATTATCCAATTCGTTCCGGCTTCTTTAACCGAATTACAGATTATGTCTATGCGGTTGATGGTGTAGATTTTGAAATCAAAGAAGGCGAAAGCTATGGTTTGATTGGTGAATCAGGTTCAGGAAAATCAACGATTGGTAAAACCGTTGTCGGGCTTGAAAAAGCAACTAGCGGTCAAATCATGTACCAAGGACAAGATATTACAAATGCAAAAACAAGACATAAACTTAACTACAACCAAGATGTTCAAATGATTTTCCAAGATTCTTTATCTTCTTTGAATCCAAGAAAGAAAATCTTTGAAATCATTGCGGAACCTTTACAAAACTTTGAAAACCTTGAAGGTAAAGCTTTACATGATCGCGTGATTGAGTTATTAAACACCGTTGGTTTAGACGAAGATGCAGCTTACAAGTTCCCATATCAATTTTCTGGGGGCCAAAGACAACGTATTGGTGTCGCAAGAGCGGTGGCAACTAATCCAAAGCTAATTGTCGCTGACGAACCGGTTTCAGCTTTAGACCTTTCAGTTCAAGCACAAGTGTTGAATTACATGAAAAAGATTCAACGTGAATATGGGATTGGATTTTTATTTATCTCTCATGACTTAGGGGTTGTGCATCACATGTGCGACCACCTTGCGATTATGCACCGTGGAAGATTCGTAGAAGTGGGCACAAAAGAAGATATCTACAATAATCCACAACACATTTATACCAAACGATTACTGGCAGCGATTCCGGAAGTTGACGTGAAAAACCGGAAACAACACCGGATGAAACGTCGCCAAATCGAAAAAGAATTTAATGAAGATCAATCAAAATACTACGATAAAGATGGTAAGGTTTATCCATTAAGACAAATTTCAGAAACGCATTTCGTTGCTTTACCTGAAGAAGGGGGTCAATAATATGTGGAAAACAATTTTACGTCGGGTCCTCATAATGATTCCTGAAGTTATCGTTTTAAGTGTATTAATTTTCTTACTCGCTAAAATGATGCCGGGCGATCCATTTTCAGGGATGATTACTCCGCAAACAAGTGCAGCGCAAATGCACCGCTTAAAACTTGAAGCCGGATTATACGATCCATGGTATGTTCAATACTGGCACTGGGTGGTACGTTTATTCCACGGGGATTTAGGAATGAGTTACCAATTCCACACACCAGTTGCTCATTTAATTAAGAGTAGAGCGATGAACACTTTATGGTTATCATTATTAACCGTAATTTTAAGTTACGCTTTAGCAATTCCTTTAGGATTAATTGCAGGACGTTATGAAGATTCTAAAAAAGACAAGGCTATCCAAATCTACAACTACATTTCATACGCTATTCCAGCCTTTGTAGTTTACTTATTAGGTTTATGGTTCTTTGGATACATCTTAGGTTGGTTCCCAACTTCAGGTTCTGTATCTTTAGGCGCTGATGGATTTTGGGCCGTATTCTTCTCAAGAATCGCGCACATGATTTTACCAGCTATCTTAATGGCACTACTTTCAACAACCGGAGTCGTGCAATATTTAAGAAGTGAAATTATCGACGCTAAACGCCAAGATTACGTTAAGACTGCTCGCGCAAAAGGGGTCCGCGAAAAGAAGGTCTTTTCAAAGCATATTTTCAGAAATTCATTGCTTCCAATCGCAGCGTTTGCGGGATATTCAATTACTGGATTATTAGGCGGATCAATCTTTATTGAAACGGTCTTTTCATATCCAGGGATGGGATTATTATTCGTTAATTCCATTACCAACCGTGATTACGCGGTGATTACCGTATTAGTTTTATTATTTGGGGTTTTAAACTTAATCGGAACATTGCTTTCAGATATTATCTTAAGTATTGTTGATCCCCGTATCAGAATCGAGTAGGAGGTGTTTTGGAAATGTTTAAACGTAAATCAAAAGAAGAAAAATTTAAAGATGTCCAAGCAACCTCTAACTTAACGGTTATTGCGAGAGAATTTGCACAAGATAAATTTGCTTTAGGGGCATTGATTGCTTTAAGTACATTGATTGTTGTTATCTTCGGGGGGTCCTTGTTTTTAAATACAAGCAAGGTGATGGAAGTTAGCATCATGGATCAATACAATGTACCTGGAACACCAGGATTTTTACTAGGGGCTGACCAAAGTGGACGGAGTGTTTTAAGCGAACTGATTTTAGGAGCAAGAAATTCCTTAGTTATCGGTTTTGCGGTGACAGTATTAATGGAAGTTATCGGTATTATTTATGGGACTGTGGCTGGATATTATGGCGGTCGCGTTGATAATTTAATGATGCGTTTCTTAGATTTCATGCTAACGTTACCAACATTAATGATTATCATCGTTATCGTTACAATTATCCCACACTACTCAATGTGGACTTTCATTTTAGTTATGGGAGCATTTTACTGGGTTGGAACTGCCCGGTTAATTCGCTCAAAAGCTTTATCTGAAGCTAAAAAAGATTACATATCAGCTTCAAAAACATCAGGATCATCTGATTTAAAAATTATGTTTAAAGAACTCTTGCCGAACTTAAGTTCAATTATCATTGTTGATAGTGTCTTAAGTTTAGCGGGAAATATTGGGATTGAAGTAGGGCTAACCTTCCTTGGATTTGGGTTACCAGATAATGTTCCAAGTTTAGGGACATTAATCGGGTACGCCACTGACCCAGATACTTTAACTGGGCGTCCGTGGGTATGGGTACCAGCTTCATTACTCATCTTAGTTATTTGTGTGGGTATTTCATATATCGGTAATGTTTTAAGAAGAACTGCCGATGCCCGTCAACGTTTAGGTTAATAAATTTTTAAAGTCAATATAGGGGGACTACATATGAAGAAAAAACATTTATTTACTTCAATGGCAGCAACAACATTAGCTGTCTTGGCTTTAGCTGGTTGCGGTAGCAAAAATGCTGATCAAGCAACTACTAAAGTAAACTTACCAGAATCTTATAAGAATGATAAACCAGCCAAGCAAGGGGGAACTTTAAAAACTGCGGTTGTTGCTGACTCTGCATTTAAAGGTATCTTTAATGACGGTTTATCAACAGATGCCGTTGACTCAACAGTTTCTCAATTCGGTAACGAAAGTTTGTTTGCAACAGACAAGAACTATAAGTATGCTAAGGGTGGCGCTGCTGACATCAAGATTGATCGTAAAGCAAAAACAGCGACAGTTACATTTAATCCAAAGGCTAAATGGTCTGACGGTGAACCTGTAACTGCTAAAGACCTTGAATACTCATACGAAATCATCGCAAACAAGGCAACAAAATCACAACGTTACACTGAAAGTTTGCAAGCTCTTAAAGGTTTGAAAGAATACCACGAAGGTAAAGCAGACAAGATTTCTGGTTTTGAAATCGTAAATGACCGCAAGGCAGTCCTACACTTTACTAAAGTAACACCTAACATGACAACATCTGGTAACGGGGTCATCTGGGAATCAGCTTCTCCATACCACTACTTAAAAGATGTGCCATTTGATAAACTTGAATCAAGCGATAAGATCCGTAAGAAACCATTGTTCTTTGGTCCTTACGTCTTAAACAAGTTGGTTCAAGGGGAATCAGCTGAATGGGTACCTAACAAGTACTACTACAAAGGTAAGCCAAAATTAGATAAGATCACAATCGAAACAGTTGCAACTTCATCAGCAAGTGCAGCATTGAAATCAAAGAAATATGACTTGATGTTTGAAGAACCATCATCAGTTTACGGCCAAAACAAGAAACCTAAAGGTTACAAGATGCTTGGTAAAGAAGACTTGTACTACTCATACTTAGGATTCCGTGTGGGTCACGCTGATAAGAATGGTGTCAGTGTCATGGACAAGAATTCTAAAGTCGCTGACAAGAACTTACGTCAAGCTTTAGCATACGCAATGAACATTGACCAAGTTTCTAAGAAATTCGGTTACGGTTTATCAACACGTGCTACAACTTTAATTCCTACAGCATTCTCTGACTACCATGACAAAGATGCTAAAGGTTTCCCTCAAGATTTAGACAAAGCTAACAAGTTGTTAGACAAAGCTGGATACAAGAAGGGTAAAGATGGTATGCGTAAGACTCCTGAAGGCAAGCCATTGAAGTTAACATTATTGGTTGCTGGTGGTTCAGCTAACTCAGAAGCTGCTGTACGTAACTACATCCAACAATGGAAGAAGATCGGTGTTAACGTTAAATTATACAACGGTCGTTTCGTAGACTTTAACAACTACACTGAAAAGATTCAAACAAATGACAAAGACTTTGACTTGTACATGGGTGCATGGAGTACAGGTTCAGATGCAACACCAACTGACTTATACTCACCAGCTGCTCCATTTAACTTCGCTCACTTCAATACAAAAGAAAACAGCGACTTATTAGCAGCAATGAACTCACAAAAAGCATTTGACGCTGATTACAGAAAAGAACAATTCAACAAGTGGCAAGAATACATGAACGAACAAGCATTCGTTGTTCCTGTTCAATACCACTACAGTGTTGTTCCAGTATCAACAAAGGTTAAAGGTATGACATTATCACCTGCAACTAAAGACGGTAGCTGGTACACTGTATCTCTAACTAAATAAGAATGATTAATAATCCTTCGGGTATTTGCCTGAGGGATTATTTTTTATTGTTAAAATAAATTGCGTATAACTTTTTTTGTTGTTAAAATAAATTGTGTATAATTATATTGAGTTATACACTTAGAGTAACCATTGAGTAATTGATGGGGGTATAGTTAAAATTCAAATAAAATTATTATTGAATTTTAATATTTTTAGGAGGGGTTTTTATGAAAAAAAGTCGAAATCAAAAAGGATTAGTGTTAGCCGCTATGACAACAGCGATTGTTTCTGGTGGTGTTAGTACAACTGCCAATGCTGATAATGTAACTACTAATGACAATGTTAAAAATGTCGATCAAGTTGCGGTTACTACACAAACATCACCAAAAAAAGCGCAAGAAAATATGCAAGCAGCTAAAGAAGAGTACACTGAAGCTAAAACAAATTTGGATAACGTAAGTACAAAAGTTGCTGAGTTAAAGGAAGATGTTAATGAAAAGCAAGCATTACTCAACAAAGCAACAGATGGAGAGATCCAAAAAGCAAAACAAGATGTTGTCGATGCACAAGCCGCAGTTGATAAAAAAAATAAAGATGTAGCTGCGCAACAAAAAGCAGTAGATAAGAAAAAACTTGAGAATCAAGCAACACAACAAGCTAAAAATGTGGCAGAAGCAAAATATAATGAACAATTAGCTAAGACTAACAACAAGGTTGCTGAATTAAATCAAAATGGGGTAGTTAAAGCTCAAGAAAATGTAAACAAAGCGGAAGCTAACTTAAACGCAGCCACAAATAATCAAGCATCACTTCAACAATATCTTCAAGAAAGCACACAAGCGCAACGAGAAGCTCAAAATGCTGTTAACGAGATTCAACAAAAAGCTGAGGAAGTTAAAAAAACGAAAGCAGCAATGCAAAAAGATGTTGATGAAAAGAACCAAAGTAAACAAATAACTACTGCAGCTTTAAAGAATGCTGAAAAAGAAGAAAGTAAAGCAGCGCAAAAGGTTGCCGATTTAAAGAATTCCTTGAATAATTTGGGTAGCGTTGAAAAGGTTTTCGCTGCTAAGCAAGCTGTTGATGAAGCGACAAAACAGTTACAAGCTGCAAATAATAGTGTAGATCAAAAACAAAATGCAGCAAGTAGTTTAAACGAACAAAAAGAAACGGCAAGTAAAAACGATGTTGCTGCAAGTACGGCACTTACAAAAGCACAAGCTAATCAAGTTAAAGCAAAATCAGATCAAATTCAAGCTCAAAATGCAGTTCAAAGTGCACAAAAAGAAGTTCAAGAAGCTCAAGCAATAATTAATAATTTAACTAATAACGATGGAAGTAGACAATTAAGTAACGTTCAATCAGAATTAGCAAGTGCTAAACGAACTCAAAGTGCTGCCAAACAAAAAGTAAATGATGCTAAAAATAAGCTAGTTTCAGATAATGAAAAATTGAAGCAAGTTCAAAGTCAAAAACAAGTAGCAGATCAAAAAGTTCAAGATGAAACTCAAGCATTACAAAAAGCAAAAGATGCAGCTAAAACTGCGCAAGCTAACTTAGCAGATGCCAAAGAAAAATTAGCAGATATTCCTCACATCAAAATTCTTCCAGAATATACGAATGTCTATAAAGAGTTAGTTAACAAAATTGGGGTGCAAGCAGGATGGACACCTCAAGCTATTTTTGAAAGTGAAGGTGCAAGCAAACTAGAATCCGCTGCCCTAAATGTACAAAAGACTAATGGATTTGACACTGATACTCTAAAAGGCGGATCTGGATTAGATTATGTTTTCTTGGGAACTGATGCATCTGGTAAAAACCAATTCCGTGTAGTGATGCCTGGATATACGCCAACTGAAAAAGACCTCAACACAACTTTGACAATCAGTAGTATGACTGATGCTCAAAAAGTTGAGATGACAGAATTTGCCGGTAAGATTTTGAATGATGTCCGTAATCAAATGGGACTATCTAAATTAACAGCCAATAAAGCTGCTAGAGATTTAACTCAACATGAAGCAGATTTAACGCAAGTAAATAAGTATCATGATTATAAAGCCTTTTATGAAACAAATACGTACGGTCAAAGTAAATATGGCTTGACTGGAAGAGAAACATTAACAGTTTTGAATAAAAGAATCTATGGTACACTTCAAATTTGGGATGAAAATTCAAAATTTACAATGGCTGACTTAAAAACGTTGCAATACTATGGGATTGTGGAGATGTTATTTAATGATGCTGGTTCACATTGGGGCCACACTACAACTTTATTAGCTGACATGCCAACGACTGATAATAATCACTATTTAGGTTGGGCAATTGATAGATTTGGAAACATGCACTTAACTGTTTATGCTGGAACTCTCGGACAAGTTTGGGAGGAAACTTATTATAAGAGTACAGATCAAAATATTGTTCCGCATGACTTAGGTGAAACATATGATATTGATACAACAACATTGAAGCAAAAGTTGTCTGCTGCTGAAAATGAAGTCGCAAAATATACGCCAGAAATTAACGCTGCTCAAGCAAGCTTAGATGTAGCTAAAAAAGAGCTAACTCAAGCTGTTAACAAGCTTCAAACAATTAATGACAATGTAACTAATAGTCAAAAGGAATTGGTCACTGCCAATAGTGATTTGGATAATGCTAACAAGACAGTTGCTAGCAAGCAAAATGAGTTAAATCAATTACAACAACAAGTTGGAAATCAAGGCCAAATTGTTGCTGATGCAATGCAAAAACTAGATCAAGCTAAGACTAAATTAGCTGCTGCACAACAAAAATTGCAAGATACAAGCAATAAATTACAACAAGTAAATCAAGATTTAGTTGTTGCTCAAGCTACAAAACAAAATACAAAACAAACATTAGATAATTTGTTGGTTCAACAAGCCAAAATAACTGATGAATTATTAGCTGCACAAGTGCAAGTTAAAGATTTAACAGATAAGTTATTTAACGCACAAAAGCAATTAGAACTAAATAACGAAGCTTTAGATAACAAAGCAAATGTAGAACAAAAATTATTAAGTGAATTGGATTTTGCTCAAAAAGATTTAGAAGAAGCACGAAATAATTTAGCTGAAAAACAAACTGTTCAAGATAAGACAGCAAGTGATTTTCTTTTAGCAAATGAAAAATTAAAGAATGTTATTGAAGAATATAAAAATACAGTAGCTAAATTAGTTGCATCACAAAATAATTTAGAAAAAGCTACAGAAAAAGTATCAAAAATACAAGTAGAATTGAACCAAGCTAAAGTAGACGTGCAAACAAATAAAGAAGTATTGGATAATGAACGTCAAATTTTAGATGAAAATATGTCTCAAAATAGCAAGTTAGTCTCTGAAGTGAATGCAGCTAAAGAAATTCTTGCAAGATATAAACAAGAACTTGATGAAAAAGCGCATAAAGCTGAATTATGTCGACAAGAATTTGATAAGGTTAACCAAAACCTAGTAGTTGCTAAACAAGCTCAAACTTCAGCCCAAAAAACTTTGCAAGAAAAACAAGCTTATTTAGATAGTCTATTAAATGCACAAACAAACTATCAAGTTGCTACAAATAATCTAGCCAAAGCTCAAGCTGAATACCAAGTAGTTTATGATAAATTTACTTTAGCAAGTAGAAATTATCAAAAAGCACAATCAGAATTATTAAATGTACAAAAATTACAACAAAAAATTCAACTTCATTCACGCGTTGAAAGTTATGTTGCAAACTTTGAAAATAAACCAAGTAAATCACAAACAAACCCAAGTACATCCCTAAAAGAAAATACACAAGTATTACCACAAACATCAGGGGCTAAAACAAATCAAAGCATTGTTGGATTGTTAATTGCTTCTATGGGATTATTATTAGGTTTATCTTCAAAACGTAAGAAAGATTAATGTTTAGCGCAATGAATAAAGAACAATTCAACAAGTGGCAAGAATACATGAACGAACAAGCATTCGTTGTTCCAGTTCAATACCACTACAGTGTTGTTCCAGTATCAACTAAGGTTAAAGGTATGACATTATCACCTGCAACTAAAGAACGGTAGTTGGTACACTGTATCTCTAACTAAATAAGAATGATTAATAATCCTTCGGGCATTTGCCTGAGGGATTATTTTTTTGCAGTAAAATACCCTTCAAGCAAAACTTGAAGGGAAGTGTTTAGCGTCGCGATGTAATTTAAAAGTAAAGAAAATTATTTGGTTATTTTGATTAAAAAAATAGTTACAACCGTTGTGCAATAAATTAAAATAATGTAACTTAATATTATGCAAAAAAAGTTGTAATTCAAAGATATAGGGAGAAAACATGTTATCAAGAAAGAATACGAGGATGTATCGTAAAAAGAATAAGCAAAATAGATATACAATCAAAAAGTTAAATGTAGGAGTCGCTTCAGTTATTGCTGGGGCGACAATCGGAATCGCTAGTCTTACTGTTCCACAAATTGATGCTTTTGCTGATGATGTTAATCATGAAGTAAGTAATCAAGAAAACAATTTGCAAAATTCAAATCAAGTTGTCCTTGGAGAAAAAACAGACCAAGCTAAGTCTGATCCTTACGCTGATGAATTAAAGAAGTATGAGGAATTTAATCAAAAAGTAGAAGCTGGACTACAGTTAATCCAATATACAAAAGATGAAATTACAGGTAATGGATATTATGAAAAGTTTATTAAGCAAGAATACAAGCCAATTTATACCAATACTTCTGGTGGTTGGACCGTAGCGAATTCTTCGGAACAACATCAATATGTAACTAGTACAGTTAGTAATAATGACGAGGATGATACAGATAATACAGTAGGTTATTATAATAATGATAATAATGAACAACAAAATCGTCCGGTGACACGCGATGAACTTCAAAATGTTCTCGGTTATATTGAAAAAGTAAAACAAAGTTATTATGAATATAGTTGGGAAGCTGATGACTTATCAGATGCAGAATATAGACTTAAAGACGTGCTTCAAAAATCTGATGTAACAGAAGATGATATGAAATATGCTGATGATGAAATTTTAAGTACACTGCATTTTTATGGTAAATCAGAAGCGTGGAATCGACTTTATGAAAATGTTAATAGTGCTGAAGAAGTGCGTAAGAATTTAATTTATCGTCGATCATCTAAGGAGATGAAAGATAAGTTTGAAAGTGCTGTTGACAATGCAATTCGAGTTATTCACAGTGCAGAGCTTAATGAAGAACACTTAATCCAAGTTAATCAACAATTGTTAGATGCTACATCTCAATTAGATGGAAAGTTAGCGCATTTAAAAGAGCTTAAGGCTTTATATGAAGAAGCTAAATCTTTATTGAAGAAACCGATAGTATTCAACGCAAGTGATGACGTTTACGAACAGTTTAATAGTGCATATTCGACTGCTAAAGAAATTATTAAATATACAGCTAGCAATGCTATGCAAGAAACAGTAGATAAAGCAACACAAAGATTGCGAGATGCTATGGGAGCTTTAGATGGAAAGCCAACTAACCACGAAATTAGCGATTATATTGTTAACGTATTAGTTCCAACTTTAAAAGCAAACAATGTTAGTTTTTCAGATTCAAAAATTAATAGAATAATAGCTGCAAATAATAATGCTAATATTACCCAAACCGATTTGGACTACGAAATTAAGAATTTTGATGAAGAGCTTGATTATGTTCATTTTGATCCGGTTGATACACTAGAATTGCAACATATTTTAGCGATTATTCCAGAAATCAAGGTGAAGAGTCAACAATATAAATCTTGGACTACTGATCAAAAAGATAATTTAGATGAGGTTGTAGCGCAGGCAGAGTACTTGTTAGAACATCACAAGTATTATTTCTCAAATTTATTAGGGGATAGTGAATTTGTCTTAAAGGAAGTCTTGAGTTATCGTGATGATGCTGAAGAAAAAGAAAAAGACTTAACTAAAATCAAAGAATTACTAACACAAGCTAATGAACTTAAGAGTAAACCTGAATTTAAGGTGGCAACTTCAGCGGTACAAAACAAGTTGAATGATACCTTGAATAAGTACCAAGCATTTTCACATGAAATGGATAAAGATTTTACCCAAACAGAATTAGAAATGATTGTTACAGATTTACAAGATGTTATTGATGGGGTAAAGGAAAATAGAATTATCACTTATACTTACCAAGAACCAAAACATTATCAAGTTAGTGATGATGATTTCAAGTATACATGGAAAGTTGAAGAACACTATGACGCGCCACAAGTATATAAACATGGCGGATGGACTGTTGATAATGAGACTACTCTTAAACGTTTACAACGTTTAAAAGAAAAGTTAGCGACATACCATGATAAGCAATTGAATCAATCTGAAATTGACGGTATTGAGTATTATTTAGAAAAATTTGGCTATAAAAAAAGGATTGTTCAGTATTATGGAATGAGAGGCCCTGAATGGGAAGATAACTCTTCATCTGTAGCGACTAATATTTCAAAAGAAAGTGATAATTCAAGTGGCGATTTATTAAGCCCAACTATGGCTGATTTAAAAAAGACTGCCATAATTGTTGAAACACTTATTAATAACAGTGATAACAAGAAAATATCAGATATTGCAGAATTAAAATTTGCCCAAGAAATGATTGATAGTGATAATGATAATGATTATTCAAAGATTGCGCAAGAAGATGAAAAGCTACAATATATCGTTGATAGCTTTGAAAATCATCCGGGATTATGGCATGATTTATATACTTTAGTACGGGAAAATAAAATTTATCAATACGAATCAGGTTATAAGTATGCGAATGCTACTGAGCGTAAACGTTATCAAGATGCTCTTGTAAACGGCTTTAAGGTGCTTCACGATCCCAATTCAACACAACAAGAACTCCAAGCAGCTGTTACAGAGCTTCAAAAAGCAGGTGAGTTCAAGGAAACATCTTTAGATTTAACCTCATTAAAGAAACAACTAGCAGAAGCTAAAACCCATTTAAACAAGATTGAATATCTAAATGAAACCTCCTTTGATCAAAGAAACTTTGATACTTTAATTAGCAAAGCGGAACAAATTATAGAAAAAGGATCCTATACTATTAAGGATTATTTACTTTATCTTTATGAATCAGATGACGATATTTCACAACAAGATGTTGATGAGTTGGTTGAGAAATTAAAGACTGAAACTGATAATCTATATGGGCAACCGACAAATCGCGAGGTATTGAGCTTTGCCGTTGAAGAATTATTACCAATCTTTAAAGAAACCCCATTTTATTATAATTATTATCGAGTTCAAGATACAGATGCAGCTATTAAGAGACTTATGGAGATATACGATAAGCAAGATGCCACTCAATATGAAGTTGATAATGCGGTATTAATTTTTGCCGGCGCTCTAGAATTAATCAACACCTCTTCTGGACAAGGAATACCAGTAGATTTAACTGATCTTTATCACATGATTTCTGTTAGCTCGAAGATTGAGACGTTAAGTCCAACATATCAAAAGGCTTCAGAAAAACAAAAACAAGCGTTTAAAAAAGCTGTTGCTGAAACTAGAGACTTACTTGCTAAAACGACGCATATTTCACAAGATTCTGAGTATGAATATCTTAACAAGATGCACCGGCCATTATTAGAAATGATTAATGCTGAAAATTCAAACGGTCATCAACAATTTAAAGACTTGTACAAACAAGCTTTGGATTTGAAGCAATCTGTTAAATATAAGAATGCAACAGAGAATCTCAAAGTAAAGTTTGATGAAGTAATGCAATTGTATGAACCAGTTTATTTTGCCAATACATACAGCCAAACAGATTATTATTACCAAACAAAACAACAAGAATTTGAAGTAATGATGGCTGAATTACAAACAGCGATGGATAATCTAGATGGTAAGGATATGCAACTAGCTCCGACACCAGTTGAAGTAACTCCAAACCCTTTAACATCAAAAGGAGATGAAGTACCAACACCAATTTTGGAATCACATACTGAAGGTGAATCTAATTCAACTCCAACGCCAATCGAAGCGCAGTCAACTACATCAACAAAACAGGAAGTATCATTAACTACAAATACTGTACCAACGGAAAATGTTGGTAAAAATCCAATGAAGGAATTAACTTCTGTTAAATCAGTTCCAAAACAAACATTAGAAGCTGTTCAAATTAATGGAAGCAGGGAAGATTCAAGTGATAGAGTTCAAGTAACAATCTTTGACTCAAATAACAGCGAAAAGCCTATTATTGTAAAGGATGGAGAAAATCAATCAAGTGTAATGAAGACTGCACATGTGTCCCGTACATTGGATAATGATTTACCAATCTCTCAAGCTATTTCTTTTAATCAAGTTGAACAAAAGGTCCAAGTTATTCTAAATGAATTTGAATCATATGAACCAACAGTAGTGAAAGCAGATGAAGTTCCTGTCAAACCACATAAGAACGGAAAAAATAAGACGTCGACAAAGAACAATAAAACGCATCAAATTCAATCGGGGAATGCTGATGTGATTAATGAGAAATCAATTACAGCACTGATTGTAACCGTTGTTGCATGTGCTTTTGGAATTGGATTGGGTGTTCGAAAAAAGAAGTAAATCACTAAAATTTCATATGCAAGGTAACTAATTTTTATTAATGAAAGAATAATCCTTCGGGCATTTGCCTGAGGGATTATTCTTTTGCAGTAAAATACCCTCCAAGCAAAAACTTGAAGGGGAGTGTTTAGTACACATGAATAATGTGAATTAAAGCGCGGCTGGGAAAAACTAAACTTTTTCAGCTAACAAAAGAAGACCGAACTCTATTTTTGTGAAAAATCAAAATTTTGAGTTTGGTCTTCTTATTTTTCCTAATTATGTCATATTATGGCTATTAAAACCAATCCGATGTCATTTATTGAAAGTAACCTCAGTATCATCAGGTGCTTTTTGCAATAAAGCAGCGGCTTTTGGATCATCAAAATTACCAATAACATTAATACCAGGATAGTGACCTACCGATCCGTAGTAAATTACCAGGCGATTATCTGGTTGCCAATAAGCAATTTTTCCTGCTTGTCCATTATCATCATATTCATAATTTCCTAACTCTGGTGTAAATGGGAGGTCTGCAATCTTTTCTTTATCGTTACCATAAGTTCTAAACTGAACTGTAAGGGGAAGTTTCTTAAGAAGAGATTGAGTTGTGGGACTATCATTTAGGGTAGCAGAAAAATTTTGATTATTAAAATTGATAGTTACGTGGTGTTTGATAGTTGAATTACTTTGTTTGCTGGTCATAACTTTTCCTCCTAGATTAACTTGGCTGCTAGATTGTTGTTGATTATAGTGGATAAATAAAGCCACTGCCACTAAGATAGCAATAAAAAAATAAGCTAGTTTAAAATGTTTTCGATTCATCTTTTTTCCTAAATTGTTTTAATGATTTTTGCGGGAGAGCCTGCAACTACAGTATTTTTAGCAACATCCTTAGTTACTACCGCACCGGCGGCAACAACGGCATTTTCTTCGATTGTAACGCCCGGTAAAATGATGGCATTAGCGCCAATCCAAACGTTATCAGCGATATGAACCGGTTTTAATTCGACGCTGCGACGATTTTCGGGATTTAAGGGATGGTTGACGGAAATGATTGTTACTTTAGGGCCAATCAAAACCTTATCTCCAATATAAATTCCACCAAGATCAACCAAAGTAACACCTTGATTAATAAATACATTTTTTCCTAAGTGAATGTTGCGGCCGTAGTCGGTATAAAATGGAAGACGAATTTCTACACTTGCATCAATTTTGGTACCAGTAATTTTTTCGAGGTAGCTACGAATCCGGTCATGGTTGTAGGCACCGTGATTAAGTTCTTGTAACAAATTCATGTTCTCATTAATTACATTGTCTAAGTTAGCTAACTCGCTATAGTGAATGTTATTTGTCATTTTTATCAACCCCTTTATATTTCTAGTTTAAATGGATTTTTTTATAATGTGAAATAGTTATTTTTCATGGATTGATATAATTAAAATGAATGATAAAAGATGTTATCAAGGGGATGTATTTTTAACCTGTTTAGAAATAAGTAAAGAGTGACAAGAAAAACGCACGTGCAAGTTGCATGTGCGTTTTTACGTTGTTCGATTAATGTTTAGCGTTACGATTCAAGCGGTGACTAAGACGACTACTATCACTTGATAATAATAAGTAACTTACCGCCCAAATAATAATGTATATTCCAAGGAAAACTAAAAGAGTTATCCAATCAATCGACCAGTTGTTAAACAAAAACAACCCCCAAACTAACAGAATTGTACCGGCAAAATGATAGATTAAAGCAATCCAAAATTTTTGAACCAGATCCATGACCAAAGTCACGCAACCGATTAAGCCGCCGACAATTAAGACACTTAAAGTATTGGTTAAAGTTGGCACTAACGGTGGTGTTTGCAAGGTGATAATCATCAAGAAAATTACTGCAGCAACCCCAACTCCAATACAAAAGTCAGCTAACATGTTTTTCATAACAATTCCTCCTTAAAAATTTGATTTCTGCTAAGAAATCTTGGTGTTATTATAAGGCGCAGTTTTTACAAAAGCGTTAAAGGATTTCTAGGAATGCTTCAAGTTATGTTTGGGAAATGGGAAAATAAGTTGAATATAAAAGAGATTTTCCCTAAAAAAACAAGCGAAATGTATTGCGGAAAAGAAAAAAATTTTAAACTTTTTTCATAAAGATTTCATAATTTTCTATTAGAAATAGTTGCGCTAGAGTTGTATAATTTTATTAGAATAAGAATTTTAAGTGTAATTAAATATAAATGGGGGAAATGAAATGGCAGAATCTGAAGCGCAAAAGAGGGCTAGCCGTCGCTGGAACGCTAAGAATCGTGAACATCGATCATATTTAACATCGCGTTCTTCAGCCCGTAGCTTTATTCGCAATAAAGCCACACTTGCTGATTTAGATGAATTACAAGGTTTGATTGATACTAAGCGGCAACAATTACTTGATGAAGCGGCAATGGAAGAATAGAAAATCAATAAATTATTTGAAAACAATCTTAAAAAGGCGAGGCAATACCCTCGCTTTTTTCTTTGTTTCCAATGCAATGGACGACTTAATTATGATAAAATGAATTGTAAAATCAAAAAAAGGGGGACAAGATTCTCATGGCAAAATGTCCTAACTGTGGCAAAGAAGTCAAAAAAGACCTCAAACAATGTCCACATTGCCAAAGTGAAATCAAGCCAAAAGAAGTAGCGGCCAAAAAGACTGCGAAAAAAGGCAAAAACAAAAAGAAAGAAAAAACAAAGGCTGATATTAAAGTAGAAGATAAAAAAGGTACTTCATCGAGTCAAGACCACGATGAAAAAGAAGCTAACAGCAAAGCCAACGCTAAAACCGAAGGGGACACAAATAAAAAAGAGAATGATAACAAAGATTCTCAAGCAAAAGATTTACCCCAAGCAAACACAGCTAAAGAAGCAGAAGTTAAAGTAAGCGACTCAAAAAAAGCAGAGCCAACAAAAAAAGCCGCCACTGAAGAAAACGACAGCAGCACCAAAAAAGACTCTGCTAAAAATGAAGAGGCGCAATCAAATAAAGAAGCAAAAGCTGAGGATAAAAAGGAAGTTAAGTCCATAGTACAGGGATTAGAAGGAACACCAACTGACAAGCCGCACCCATTATCAAAGGTCATTACGCCGTATCATCCGGACTACAAGCCTTACATCATTGGGATTTTAATCAGTATATTCTTACTGGGTGTCTTTTTATTCACACTGACACGTTTCAACAATCCCATCCCACCTCAAATGACAAGTTTCGGGCAACAAACTAAGCAACAAGAACAACATGTCTGGTTTGTCACGGGGCCAACAAAAGGCGAAAATGCGCCAATCACCAAGATTATCGTGCTCAAGCATGGAAAAGGGATTGCTTATCAAGTCTTTGATGAAAACTTGACTTTAAAGAAAGTCGCTAAGATGAATGAAGACCAAGTGATTAATTTAGCGAAGCAACAAGACCGCATCTACTTTGAAAAAGCAGCGGCGCGTTTTGAAGCCTTACGTGATGGCAAGAACGCTGAAGATTTCGGCCATCCTACTTGGATGAATGATTTAAATTCCGGGAATCGCTTATTCTTCTCGTTTGAAAATAAAAATGACAACAGTTGGCGAAACGCGAACTTAATTGATGAAAATCAATACAACCAACTCAATGACAACAAGAAGTTCACCCGCGTAACGAAGACTGAACAGGAATTCGTCGATCAGCTTGGTCCAAGCGATAAAGCGGATATGAAGATGCAAGATGATTTGAAAAAAGAATTAGCTAAACGTCGTTATAACGGGCTTATCAACAACTTAAACGCGATGAAATACATCGAACCTAAGTGGCAAGCAGTCAAAATCGACAACTTCAACCAAGGTGATGAAGTGTCCCGCCAAGTTGTGCGTATTAAAGAAGTTAACAAGCTTAACTATCCGCAATCAACGACCCAAGATATTTTAAACAAGCTAACGGCTGAGCAAAAACAAAAAGTCCAAGCCGCTGCTAGTTCATACCAAAACACAAGTAATTTTGGTTCAAGATACAACGCGGTTAACGCAGCCTTCAGTCAAGAATACTTCAACCAAATTATGCGTGATTTCTTCAAGCCGGCGCAAGTTGAAATAAAATACGCTATCAACGAACCAACATCCCTTGATTTTAAGGATGCACGTTTCATTGGTTACCAAGCCAAAGACGGCGGTTACTTGGTAATGAAAGCTCAAAATGGTAGTCAAAAAGTAATTTTAAGCCAGTAAAGACTTGTGATAAATTAGGATTATATGAGATAATAATAGTATCAACAACATAGGAGAAAATGAAAAATGAACAAAGATGAAGCAATCAAGTTTTTTATGGAAAATAAAGATAAGTTAGACATCAACGAAATTTCTGAAAAAGTTGGCGTTGGTGTGGAAACTTTAGAAAAATGGAACCAAGATTTTATCAAGAATGATAAGGTTGATGACATTTTAGGGATGGTTAAAGGCGCCCTTAAGTTCGGTAAATAAATCAAAGAAGGTTGGAAGCAATTCTAACCTTTTTATTTTGGAAATTTTTTGTTGTGAACCTTGAATGCTGGGGGATTCAGCGTATACTTAGGGATAGATTAATTTTAATGTGGGGGAAATGAAATGCGAGAACAAAAATTACACTACAAAATGTACAAAGCTGGCAAAACGTGGGTCTTTGCGGGGATTACGACGCTTACTTTGATGACCATTAGCGGTGTTAATGTCCATGCTGATGAAGTGACATCAACGCCAAATCAAGAAACATCAACGCTTAATCAAAATGATTCAACGGTTAATCAAGAAGCGGTGACGCTTAATCAAACAAAGGATGCACCTTCAAATAATGCAACCCAAACAAGCGTGACACCAAAAGCTGAAGAAACTCCAGCAAAAACTCAACCAACAAAAACGGCCGATCAACTTGCACCTACCGCAGCTGATTCTCAAGTTCAAACAACACCGGTGCAAGAGCAACCAAAGCCAACGCAAGTTTATGAAAAAGGCTACTGGTACTTACGTGATAGCCAAGGTAAAAATTTAACGGGCTTCCAAGATATTGCAGATCAAAACAAACGCGTTTATTACAACGACCAAGGTCAAATGCAATACGGCCAACAATATATCGCCAAGCATTGGTACTTATTTGATAAGAGTTCGGGTGCGATGAAGACAGGGTTCCAATGGATCGCGGATCAAAAGAAAACTGTATACTACAACGAAGATGGCCAAATGCAATATGGCTTCCAAATGATTAACGATAAACGTTATTTCTTTAATCGTTCATCAGGCGCGCGGACTCAAGATGGTCAACGAAATATTGATGGCAAATGGTATCTCTTTGATAACAATGGCGTGATTCAAACCGGTTTCCAAGCTATCAAGGATCAAAACAAAACGGTTTACTATAATGCTTTAGGTGAGATGCAATATGGTTTCCAAACGATTAACAATAACCAATATTTCTTCAATCGTTCATCTGGCGCCAAAAGTGTCGGGCAACAATACATTGACGGTAAGTGGTATCTCTTTGATAACACGGGCGTGATGCAAAAAGGTTTCCAATACATCAAGGACCAAAATAAGACGGTTTATTACAATGAAAAAGGTCAAATGCAATATGGGCAACAATATATCAACGGATATTGGTACTTATTTGACAAGGCAACGGGGAAGGTGAAGACGGGCTTCCAACGAATTGCCGAACAAAATAAGACGGTTTACTATAACCCAAGTAACGGCCACATGATGTACGGCCAACAATATATCGATGGACACTGGTACTTATTTGATAAGAGTTCAGGGGCGATGCAAACTGGCTTCAAGGATCTAACTCCATACGGCCAATCTAAAACCGTGTACTACAACCAAGATGGTCACATGTTATACGGCCAACAAAACATCAATGGCAAGTGGTACTTGTTTAACAAGAATACTGGTGCGATGCAAACAGGTTTCCAAAACCTCACACCTTATGGCCAAAATAAAGTGGTTTACTATAATGAAAACGGGCAAATGCAATATGGCTTCCAAGTAATCAATGGCAAGCAAATGTACTTTGACAAAGTTTCTGGGGCTCAAGCTTTTGGCCAAAAGAATATCAATGGTAAATGGTATCTTTTCAATAATGAAGGCGTTATGCAAACAGGTTTCCAATGGATTTCAAACCAAAACAAACAAGTTTACTATAATGAAAAGGGCCAAATGCAATACGGTCAACAATACATTAACGGCTACTGGTACTTATTTGATAAGAGTTCTGGTGCCATGAAAAACGGCGTTCAAAACCTCGCTGCCTATGGTCAAAATAAGATTGTCTACTATAACGCCCAAGGTCAAATGCAATATGGCTTGGTCGATGTAAATGGCAGAAAACTTTACTTTACTCCAGGCTCTGGGGCCTTTGATCGCCAAAAAGTTTATGATCAAAACGGCAATTACAGTGAATTACTTTCTAAGGTTGTTAAATGGTACGACGCTCACATGGGAAAAGTCACATATAGTATGGCGGGTTCACGTTTCGGCGCTGATGGAACAGCCGATTGCTCTGGTTCACTAGCGAAGGCTTTAGTTTTAGCGGGTACATCTTACGTAAGCGATCGTGACATTACACGTTATTTAGATACTGAAACCTTGCACGATTACTTATTGAAAAACGGCTTCAAATTAGTGGGGCACGCTGATAAGATGAATGATTTCCGTCCCGGTGATATTGTAATTTGGGGTAAAAAAGGCCACAGCAAAAACAGTTTCGGTCACACAGGAATTATCAGTTTCGCTGACGGGGTGTTAAATGACACCATGTTGTTATCAACAAATTATGCATCTAACGGGATTAGCAACGACAATTACATGAAAGTTTGGAATAAGCATAATCAAATGTACACATATATCTATCGTTTGGGATAGAGGAAAAAGACTAGGGCAACCTGGTCTTTTTTTGACTGGTTAACGATAAATTGAAAAATGAGAGGTAATATCTTATAATTATAATCGTAAAAAAAATACGGTTAAGGAGTGATGGCGATGTTAAGAAGTGTGACAGTAAGTGGATTTAAAAATTTTTCAAATAAAATGACATTTGATTTAACTGCTGGTAATTACTCGTTTAATGATGAAGGAATTACGGAAAATGGTAGGTTAGTTAAGAACGCCATTGTCTATGGTAAAAATGGTAGTGGAAAGTCTAACTTAGGCTTGGCAATTATGGATATTATTACCCACTTAACCGATAAACAAGTAAACTATGATGATTATAGTAATAAGTACTATGTTAATTTAGAGTCTGATTTTACTGCTGCAGAATTTAGATATGAATTTGAATTTGAGAGCGGAAACTTAGTTTATGTATGCAAAAAGAAGAATTATGATGATGTTATTTTTGAAGAAATTTTAATTAATAAACGAATAGTACTTCAATATGATAGAGAAAAAAATTATAAATTTGTCGATTTAAAAGGAACTGAATCATTAAATTTAAATTATGATAATCCAAGCCTGTCTTTAACCAAGTATGTTTTTGCTAATACAGGATTGGATCCAGAATATAGCGAAAATAAAGTATTTTTAGATTTTAAAAAATTTGTTAACAGCATGTTGTCATTTACTTTTGTTGAATCTAGTCACTATCAAGGCTTTACCAATGGTAGTGATTCAATGATTAAAATCATTATAGAGCGAAATAAGGTGCAAGAATTTCAAGATTTCCTTAAAACGGTAGGGATAAATTACGATTTATTTGTTAAAGAGGTTGACGGTGAAAAGAAAATATATGCGCGTTTTCCATCAGGACGCGAAGTAGATATTTTTTCTATTATGTCAAAAGGAACTAAAAGTTTAGTTTTATTTTACAATTGGTACTTACATTTCGAAGATGAAGTTAGGTTTGTATTTATTGATGAATTTGATGCTAACTACCATAACGATACTTCTCGTAAAATAGTGGAATTGTTGAAAAAATTAAAGAATACGCAAAGCATCCTAACAACCCATAATACGTATAATATGAGTACTGAAATTTTGCGCCCAGACTGTCTTTTTGTTGTTCAAGATAATCAGGTTAACAGTATTCAAAATGAAACCGATCGTGAATTAAGAAAAGCACATAATTTGGAAAAAATGTATCGTGCGGGAGCTTTTGATGACAAGTAGAATTCTATTTATTTTGGAAGGAAAAAAGCCTGACAATAGTTATGCAAGATTACTTCAAGAAAAAATGGCAGAAAATGTTGTGATACAGCAATACCATACGGATATCTATGCGTTATATAGCGAACTAAAAAAAGATGAGTATTTTGATACGGTATCAATGATTGCCGAAAGAGATGCGAGTTTTGAGTATGATGAAAGTGATTTTAGTCAAATATATCTGTTTTTTGATTTGGATGCGCAACATGATGGATATGAAGCGGAGGCGTTAGACAAATTTAGAGAGCTTTTGGCCTTTTTTGATAATGAAACGGATAAGGGAAAATTGTTAATTAGTTATCCAATGGTGGAAGCATTTGATTATTTTAGTCCTAATTTTTTACCTAATACTAGCGAAAATAAATTGCAAGTTTTTCTGTATCAACATGGGGATGAAAAATTTAAAACTAAAGTTACGCGCTTCAGAAAAAAGAATCAATCAGCTGGGAATCTATCGTTAAAAGTAGATTATTTTGTATTGATAAATTTTGCTTTGTTAGATGAAGAAGATATTTTCAATCAAATAATTGACGGCACTACAATGTTAGAGCGTCAAATCCAAGAAGTTGCAAGCAAAAAAAGAGTATATATTGTAAGTGGATATGCACAGTTTATAGTTGGATACTTCGGTAGTAAATATTTCGATGATATTTTAAAAAAATATGATTATCAAAAAATGATTGTCGATGTTAAAGAGGCAAATTGAACATACAATCTAAATACTAGGGATTTTGGAAAAACCAACTTTTCTGAAAAAATGCAAAAAGTTATAATAAAACCCTAAGGAATCAGCGTTTTTTGCAACGTAATTTCTTAAGGTTTTTAATTTCTAGAATTTTTTGTATAGTCAAATTAATAGAGGAAAAAGACTAGGGCAACCTGGTCTTTTTTAGGAAACACTAAAATTTACTTTGTGCTCAAGGTATTATTATTGATATAATGTTATTAACTTATTTCAGGGGGATAAAAAATGAGTGAGAAAAAACATTATAAGATGTATAAAGCTGGCAAGCATTGGGTGTTTGCCGCCATTACGATGGCAGTTTTGTCTGTGGGGATGAGTGTTGAGGCTCATGCGGATGAAGCAAGTCAAGTACCAAAACAAAATACGGAAGCAAATACAAAAGCAGCAACTGAAACTGCAGCTAATCCAACCGTGCAACTGGAAGAAAAACCAGCCGCTAGTGAAACTCCAGCTACAAATGCACCAGCAGCGAGTTCAACTGAAACTGCAGTTGAACAACCTGAAACGCAAGCTGAAGCACCAAAAGAAAAACCAACACCACAACCAAAGCAAGTCTTTGAAAATGGTTCGTGGTACTTACGGGATGAAAGTGGCAAGAATTTAACGGGCTTCCAAGATATCAAAGACCAAAACAAGCGCGTTTATTATAACGATAAGGGGCAAATGCAATACGGCCAACAATATATCGCCAAGCACTGGTACTTATTTGATAAGAGTTCGGGTGCCATGAAGACTGGGTTCCAATGGATTGCTGATCAAAAGAAAACTGTATACTACAATAAAGACGGCCAAATGCAATATGGCTTCCAAATGGTCAATGACAAACGTTACTTCTTTAATCGCTCATCCGGCGCACGGACTCAAGGCGGGCAACGAAATATTGATGGTAAGTGGTATCTCTTTGACAACAATGGTGTAATTCAAACAGGTTTCCAATATATCAAGGATCAAAAGAAAACTGTATATTACAACCAAGCTGGTCAAATGCAATATGGTCAACAATATATCAATGGCTACTGGTACTTATTTGATAAATCAACTGGGACAGTCAAGACTGGTTTCCAACGAATCCCAGAACAAAACAAGACCGTTTATTACAGTAAGACAAACGGGCGCATGATGTATGGCCAACAATACATCGACGGTCACTGGTACTTATTTGACAAGAGTTCAGGTGCCATGCAAAAAGGCTTCAAGGATTTAACCCCTTATGGTCAAGCTAAAACCGTGTACTACAACCAAGATGGTCACATGTTATACGGTCAACAACACATTAATGGCAAATGGTACTTATTCAACAAGAATACTGGGGCTATACAAACTGGCTTCCAAGACCTAAGTGCTTATGGCCAAAAGAAAGTTGTATATTACAACGATAAAGGCCAAATGCAATATGGCTTCCAAATGATTAACGATAAGTTGATGTTCTTTGATAAAGTTTCTGGGGCGCAAGCGTTCGGCCAAAAGAACATTGATGGTAAATGGTATCTCTTCGATAATACTGGTGCGATGCAAACCGGATTCCAACGCATCTCAAATCAAAACAAGACGGTTTACTATAATGAAAAAGGTCAAATGCAATACGGTCAACAATACCTTGATGGCCATTGGTACTTATTTGACAAGGCAACTGGTGCCATGAAGACGGGCTTCCAAAAGATTGCTGACCAACACAAAACTGTCTACTACAATCAAGCTGGCCAAATGTTATACGGTCAACAATATCTTAACGGTAAGTGGTATAACTTTGACAAGAACTCAGGGGCAATGAAGACTGGTTTCCAATGGATTAACGATCAAAACAAGACAGTTTATTACAACCAAGCTGGTCAAATGCTTCACGGCCAACAATATGTCAACGGTCACTGGTACTTATTTGATAAGTCATCGGGTGCCATGCAAACCGGTTTCCAAAACTTAGCGACTTATGGTCAAAACAAAACAGTTTACTATAACGACAAGGGTCAAATGCAATATGGTTTCCAAACAATCGACGGTAAACGTTATTACTTCAACTATTCAACAGGAGCTAAAGAAGATGCGCTCACTGGTTGGAAGAATGAAAACGGCCATCAAGTTTATTATGAACCAAGTACTGGTAAGAAAGTTACTGGTGAAATTCGTTCCCTTAACGGCCGCGTTTATGCGTTTAACAAGCAAGGATACGCCACGGATTTTGCAGAATTAGCCAAGGTGGTTAATTCAGTAGGGACACCAATGTCAATTGCGATCCAAAGTCAAAAGTCAGGCCAAATCTACCATTACAGTAATCGCGGCGGTAACTACCGTTATTGGATGGCAAGTACTGTCAAAGTAGCGGTCTTAGCGGAATTACTTCATAATACTTCTGGCAACTTAACGAGCTATCAACGTCGTTTAGCTGAAAATATGATCAAAAACAGTGATAATGCTTCAACGACAACGATTGCGAACCAATTCTTAGAAGGACGGAGTAATGCAGCGGCACGCTTGTACCGTGATTTAGGGATGAATAATACGACTCCTGGAAGCAGTTGGGGAACAACACTTACAACACCAGAAGAACAATTGAAGTTATTAAAGGAAATCTATTTAACAGATAATTCACGTTACTTAAATAAGAAATCACAAAACTACATTAAGTCACTGATGCACTCAATTAACCCAAGTCAACGTTGGGGAATTTCAGCTGGTGCTAATGATTTCTATGTTAAAAATGGTTGGTTAACTAAGGGGTCTAACTACAATAACTGGTATGTTAACAGTATTGGTTTCGTGCCAAATGACGGCCAAGGATACACGATTGCGATTTTCAGTGAAGGAAATACGTTAAATAACGGAATTTCAAAAGTTGAAAAGGTTGCACGTAAAGCCAACTCAATGTTTAAATAATCAAGAAAGGAAATTCTATGGGAATTTCCTTTTTTTGTGTACAATCTAATCTTAAAAACAGGTATAATAAGGATGTTACTTAAGATATAAGGGGGACAAAAAAATGGGTGAAAAGAAAGTACATTACAAAATGTATAAAGCTGGCAAAACATGGGTGTTTGCCGCAATCGCAACTTTTGCTTTATTTGTAAGCGCACCTAGCGTTTTAGCCGATGAAGCAAACACAGCAAAAACAGACACAACAGCAGTTGTCGCTGCAAATGATGATACTAAAGATACGCAAACAGCGACACTTTCAACTGCAAACCAAGCTAATACTGCAGATACAACTGCTGCTGATACAAAGCCTGCAGCTGACACGAAAAACACACCAGAAGTAACTGCAGCAACACCAGTTAATCAAGGACCAACTCAAGTTAACGAAGATGGATACTGGTATTTACGTGATAGTGAAGGCAAGAACTTAACTGGCTTCCAAGATATCAAGGACCAAAACAAGCGTGTTTACTATGATCCAGAAAATGCACAAATGCAATATGGCCAAAAGAACATTGGGGGTTCATGGTACTTATTTGATAAGCAATCTGGAGCAATGAAAACAGGGGTACAATACATTACTGACCAAAACAAATTGGTTTACTATAATCAAAACGGTCAAATGCAATACGGTAACGTTAACATTAATGGCAAGAACTACACGGCTAATAAATCATCCGGTGCGATTCAAGGAAATGGCCAGGTTAATGTTGCGGGCAAATGGTATCTCTTTACTAATAACAAGTTAAAAACAGGGTGGCAATACATCAGCAACCAAAGAAAAACAGTTTACTATGATCCTAAAACAGCACAAATGGTTTACGGTCAACAATATATTAATGGTAAGTGGTACTTCTTAGATAAGGTATCTGGTGCCGTTAAGACTGGTTTCCAACGAATCCCAGAACAAAACAAGACAGTATACTACAATCCAAGTAACGGGCAAATGATGTATGGTCAACAATATATCGGAGGCAAATGGTACTTATTTGATAAGAGTTCTGGCGCCATGCAAAAAGGTTTCCAAGACTTGAGTGCTTATGGTCAAAAGAAGGTTGTATATTACAACCAAGATGGTCACATGCAATATGGCCAACAATATATCGCTAAGCACTGGTACCTCTTTGATAAGAGCTCAGGTGCGATGAAGACAGGTTTCCAACGAATCGCCGACCAAAATAAAACTGTATATTACAATGAAGCTGGCCAAATGCAATATGGTTTGCAAAAACTTTCAACAGGGACTTTCTTATTTGATAAATCATCAGGTGCCATGAAAGTCGGCCAACAATACTACAATGGTAACTGGTACTTATTTGATAAGAATGGTGCGATGAAGACAGGCTTCCAAAGAATTGCGGAACAAAACAAGACGGTTTACTATGATGAAAACGGTCAAATGTTATATGGTAACCAAGAAATTAACGGCAAGCATTACTACTTCAACGAAAGCACAGGTGCCATGCAAGCAAACATCTTAACTTTTGATCAAAAGACAAACAAGCTTTCATATGTTACTAAATCAGGGGCACTTGCACAAGATGAAATACTTGATTTAAATGGAACAAAGGTTGCTTTTGATGAAGCTGGTAATGTGCTTCATGAAGCTGGTGAAGCCAATATCTTAGGTCACTGGTACTTATTTGGTGAAAATAATCAAGTTCTTACTGGTTTCCAAAAGCTTTCAGGTAACCGCACTGCTTATTACAACCCTAAGAATGCCCAAATGCAATACGGCCAACAATACATTAACGGCAAGTGGTACTTGTTTGATAAAGTTAATGGTGCGATGAAGACAGGCTTCCAAAGAATTGCAGAACAAAACAAGATTGTATATTACAATGAAGCTGGCCAAATGCAATATGGACAACAATATATCAACGGTCACTGGTATAACTTCGATAAGAGTTCAGGTAAGATGTCAACCGGATTAACTTACCTTGCAGATCAAAAGAAGACTGTTTTTTACGCAGCTAACGGCCAAATGCAATACGGAATTGTGAAGGTTAATGGCACAGAAATGTACTTCAACAAGTCAACTGGAGCTCACGAACGTGACAAAGATCCAAAAGTTGACTGGCGTGGACCATCAGAAGATAAACCATACCCAGATGTCAATAAATATCCAAACATGTGGGTGAAAGTTAGCACAACTGCTAACCGTGTTTACTTAATGAATGGTAACCAAGTGCTTTACACAATGCTTGCTTCAACCGGTGCACGGGGAATGGAAACGCCAAAGGGTACATTCTACATTCAAGGTGAACGTGGAAACCACTTCTTTAATCAATATTCACGTGAAGGTGCAAATTATTGGGTATCATTCAAAGATCATGGAGTATATTTGTTCCACAGTGTTCCAGTAGACGTTAATGGTAACTATATTGTCAAAGAAGCAGAACAATTAGGTAAACAAAGCTTATCACATGGCTGCATCCGTCTTTCAGTTTCAGATGCCAAATGGTTCTACCAAAACATCAAATATGGCACAAAAGTTGTGATTAACTAACGCTAATTAAATAGGAAGAAACGTCAACGAGTTCGTTGGCGTTTTTTTATACACTTTGTATAATTATTTTTTATTAAAACTAAAGAAAATTTAATAAATAATGTAGACAAATCGACATGATGTGATATACTAGGTGTGTAAATAAAGTTTAAGAATTTATTAAGTTCCTTAAAATTGTAAGCGTTTTATGCAAAGCGTTAGATTTTGGGAAATGTTGCAATTATTTTGTTTTAGTTTAAACCGATTTACAAACTATCAATAAGGGGGGAGATTGGATTATGGTAGGAATTATCCTAGCAAGCCACGGTGCATTTGCCGATGGTATTCACCAATCAGCCGAAATGATTTTCGGTCCACAGGAAAACTTCAAAAGCTGTATTTTAAAGCCAGATGAAGGTCCTGACGATGTGCGTCAAAAGATGGTTGACGCCGTTAATAGTCTTGAAAACCAAGACGAAGTATTGTTTTTAGTTGACCTTTGGGGAGGTACACCTTTCAACCAAGCTTCAAGTTTAGTTGAAGAACACAAAGATAAATGGGCAATTGTGGCTGGTATGAACCTTCCAATGGTTGTTGAAGCTTTGACACAACGCTTTTCTTTGGAATCAGCACGTCAAATCGCTCAAGCTGTAATTCCAACAGCTGCTGAAGGTTTGAAGCCTTATCCAGAAGACTTGGCCGTTGAAACTACTTCAAGTCAACAACCAGCCGCTTCAAACGCTCCAACTGGTACAATTCCAGAAGGAACAGTGCTTGGCGACGGTCACATTGAATATGTGCTCGCCCGTGTTGATACGCGTTTATTACACGGACAAGTTGCGACAGGATGGACACATACAACTCATCCAAATCGCATCATTGTTGTTTCAGACAATGTTTTCAAAGATAAGTTAAGAACTAGCATGATTAAACAAGCTGCTCCAAACGGAGTTAAAGTTAGTGTCGCACCAATCAAGAACATGGTTAAAGCTAACAACGATCCAAGATTTGGGGATACAAAAGCGCTTGTGTTATTCGAAAACGTTGAAGATGCTTTGACAGCGATTAAAGCCGGCGTTGAAATTCACGAAATTAACCTTGGTTCATCAGCATATAAAGAAGGTAAGGTAAACGTTACAAAAGCCTTATCATTTGATCAAACTGATGTTGATTCAATCAAGGAATTACAAAGTTTAGGCGTTAAGTTCGATGTCCGTGGGGTTCCTTCAGATAGCCCAGCTAACATTGATGACTTAATTAAATCAGCTGAAAAGAAATTAGCTGAACAAAAATAATAAATGAGGTAAAAGATAATGAGTACATTACAAATTATTTTGGTCGTAATTGTTGCATTTATTGTCGGATGTAGTTCAGTTAACGACCAAATTGAAACATATCAACCAATTATCGCATGTTCATTAATTGGTTTAGTAACTGGTCAATTACAATTAGGTATTATGCTTGGCGGTAGTCTTCAATTGATTACTATGGGTTGGGCTAACGTTGGGGCTGCGATGGCTCCTGATGCTTCATTAGCCGGGGTTGCTTCAGCTATCATCTTAGTTGAAGGTTCACAAGGCGCTAAAGGAATTGGACCTGCCATTGCTTTAGCTGTTCCTTTGGCTGTTGCTGGTTTAGGTTTAACAATGATCGTTAGAACTGTGACAGTGTTCATCTCACACATCATGGATAAGCGTGCTGAAGAAGCTGATATTAAAGGCCTTACAGCATGGCACTTTATCGGAATGTCATTACAAGGTTTACGTGTTGCGATTCCAGCCTTATTATTAATGATGATTCCTGTAAGCTTAGTTCGTCAAGGACTAGAATCAATGCCTGAATGGTTAACAGCCGGTATGACTATCGGTGGTGGTATGGTTGTTGCCGTAGGTTATGCCATGGTTATCAACATGATGTCAAGTCGCGAAGTTTGGCCATTTTTCTTCTTAGGTTTCGCATTAGCCGCAATCAAAGAATTAACATTGATTAGTTTAGGTATTATCGGTGTTTGCTTGGCCGTATTATTCTTAGCACTTGAAGGAAGCGGTTCAAACAACGGTTCAAATGGTTCAAATGGCTCAGAAGATCCACTTGGAGACATTTTGGAAGAAATCTAAAACGGGGGACGATGTATTATGGCTGACAAAATTAAATTATCAAAACGCGACCGTTTAAAGATTTTTGGTCGTTCATATTTCTTATTAAGTTCATTTAACTATGAACGTATGCAAAACGGTGGGGTAGCATATTCATTAATCCCTGCTATCAAAAAGTTATATACTAAAAAAGAAGATCGTGCCGCTGCTTTAAAGCGTCACATGGAATTCTTTAACACACACCCATTCATGGCTAACCCAATTTTCGGGGTTACATTAGCTTTGGAAGAAGAAAGAGCTAACGGGGCAGATATTGATGATGCTGCTATTTCAGGGGTTAAAGTTGGTATGATGGGACCTTTAGCGGGTGCCGGCGATCCATTATTCTGGTTTACATTACGTCCAATCTTGCTATCATTAGGTGCAAGTTTAGCTGTTTCGGGTAATGTTATTGCACCAATCGTATTCTTCGTTTTATGGAACGTAATGGCTGCTGCTGTTAAGTGGTACCTCCAAGAATTTGGTTACCGTGCAGGGACTGCTATCACTGATGACCTTTCAGGTGGTTTACTTCAAAAAGTAACGCGTGGGGCTTCAATGATGGGGATGTTCGTTATCGGTGCTTTGATCCAACGTTGGGTAACAATTACATTTACACCAGTTGTTTCAGAAGTTAAGCAACAAAAAGGTGCTTACATTGACTGGGAACACTTACCAAAAGGTGCTAAAGGATTACACGAAGCATTTACACAATATGCTGCTGGCCGCTCTTTAGATGCAACAAAGGTTACAACTTTACAAGATAACTTAAACCAATTAGTACCAGGTTTAGCTGCTTTAGGTTTAACATTCTTATGTATGTACTTACTAAAACGCAAAGTATCTCCAATCATCATCATTATTGGAATCTTCGTTTTAGCAATCGTATTACACGTAATCGGATTACTATAAGATAAAAAGGAGAAATTCAAATGGTTAAGTCACTAAATACTAAGATGGATTTAACTAATAAGGCCACTTGGTACCGTGAAGGCCCATTTTATGGCAATATCATGGTAGGTGACAAGGCCTTTGAGTTTTATAACGAAACTAAGTTAAATGATTATATCCAAATTCCTTGGGATGAAATCACATATGTGGTTGTGGATATGTACTTTAATGGGATGTATATTCCAAGATTTGAAATTCGCACGAAAAATAACGGCAAGTTCCGTTTTTCAGCCCGCGATAATCGCTCAACATTAAGAGCGATTAAGACGCATATCCCCCGTGAAAGTCTCAGAAAAGCAGTAAGTTTTACCACAATGATGAAACACCGCTTTAAGAATTTGGCACGATTGTTTAACCGTAAATAATCAGATTAAGGCTTGATGCTTAGCATCAGGTCTTTTTTTGTGGGGTGATTTAAGTGATATGGTTAGAAAATGCTAATTATTTTATGGCATACTATATTCTTTGATATAAAATATAAGTCATTTAAGTTCAAAGATTA